>CAZMKA010000087.1:0-15200 GCA_964566605.1 uncultured Saprospiraceae bacterium
GTTTTCCACTCATTTTTTAATATTTTGTGGTCAACATATTTCAGGCATTGACAATAGCGAGCGTGGTGCGGTGTTATGTGGGTAAATCAATTAGTAATTAATAATGAATATTAGCCAGCGTTATGTGGAAACGTGATGTTGGTGTGTGATTTTGATGGATGAAACTATAACCTGGTGCAGGTGCGTTGTGTTGGTGTGTGATGTTTGAACCTCATGTTTTGTTTAAAATGTAATTGTCTTTATCTCCCGTTTGAGTTTACCAAAATATAGCCTTGTTGTTCCAAACTATCAATTAAACTTTCATTTGGTGATCTTTCATATGCAGTGAAACCAGTATAGAACATCATCTCTATAGGATGTTCACAATCAAATACTACAACTTTCTCCCCTTTATATTTAGCACCAAGCGCTTTATAGTCCTTTGCCCATTCAGGAGATCGATTTTCAATAGAAAATGGTGAGATACGTTCTATACTATATCTTATTGGTAATGCGATTAGCAAGAATAAGATAACGTACTTAAATTTACCTTGAATGAATCCTCCATCTTTCACTTTGAATAAGAAGAGTGCAGTCATTATAAAAATCGCAGGAGAACAAAATAGAATATAACCTTGCATCTTTGTTATAACACAAGAAAAGAAAATATAAGGTATCAAAATCCATAGAAGTAATAGAAGAACGGTGTGGTCTTGTTGTGAAAATTCATAATCTTTTTTCATCTTCTTTATACATTTCATGCCTTCATATAACAACCATATCAAAGGAAGATAAATCAATTCACCGAAGATTACTCGCATCCTATTAAAGTGGTAGTAAAAAGGTTGATCGTGACCTAATCCACCTGTGAAATGCTTTCTATTATATCCATATTCCCACATAGCTTCTAGTGGAAAATTACTTTCTATATACCATTGCCATGGAATAACAACTATTGATACAATCAATACAAAAAGCATCGATCTTTCTAGTAGCGTTCTCCAAGAATATTCTTTATACGAATAAAGTATCCATAGTGGTAACACAATTAATGCTGGAAGCCACTTTGTTAATATCGCCAATGCTGTAACAATGCTAGCGAATATAAAAGTCAATAATGAAGCCTTATTGGTACTTCGAAAGAATAAAAACACAGCGATGCTTATTAACGAGAAAAAGAATGCATCTATATGATCCGTGGCGACTCTACCAGCTGTCTGTTCTATAATCAAGCCATTTATCGAAAATAGAAATGCAGCTAGTAGTGCAACTCTTTTTGATGAGAGATAACTTGCAACTTTGTACGTGCTAAAGATCGCAACAGAACTTAAAAAAATAGAAGGTAATCGAAGCGCAATGACGTTCTTTCCAAAAATCCACATACTTAGCGCCATACTATATAAAGGTACTGGTTGCTTATGCACCCATATATGATTAGCCCACCACTCCGTATAATCATAAGCGAGAATGGGATTCGCATACAACATAGGAACCCAAGGACTATCTATGAGATTTCTAGCAACTAAAGCATGATATCGTTCATCCCATTCATGCAGATAAAAATCACATGAAGTGAATATCCGTAATATTAAGCCTGATGCAATGATCAACATTAAGCTTAGTCCAACCTTTTCTTTTTGAAATTTCTTGTATGCAATGAGATATAAGAACGATACTACACATATAGTTATCACCCCATAAATTCTGTTTTCCATCGTGCTTTATAAATTATGTCACAGCTTCTACTCTTGCTTAGAAGTTCTGATATACTTAATTCTTAATCACTCGTACTACTCCTTTCTTATCTTCACTCTCTACAAACACAAAGTATATACCTGCAGTACCTTCCATAGTAATCTCAACAATAGAACGAGGAGATGAATAGTCTTGTGATACTACTGTATTACCCATAACGTCTTTCACTTCAATTTTTACAGGACTATTAAAACCACTAACATCTATCGTGAAAGCTCCCGGAGTAGGGTTGGGATATAGCTTAATATCGTTGACAATTTTAGTGGAATTATCTGTAGATACAGGTATTCCTTTTAGTTTTAAAGCTACTGGTCGATGATCTGATATTCTATTGTCGTAATGATTAAGACCCAACATGAAATCATCTATCCTCAATGTTTTTATCTCGGATTCACTATTTTCAAATTCCTCGAACAATTCATTCGTGATAAGAATATGATCAAGATGACTCGGCCAATTAGGAAACGACCAGAATGCTGAAGAACCAAAAGCAATGTCTATATCAGCAAACAAATAATTATCTTCATCTTCAAAAAACATTTGGAAAACATTTACAACTGGAATGTCTACAATATTATCGTTGAGATCACCCATGAGAATCACTTGCTCATTCGGTAGATTAAGATCAATATATTCCTTTAATAGCGTGTTTGATTCATAGCGAATACCTTCCTCGTCATCTAAATTTCCTATTTCCAAATCACCATCTCCACAACATTTGTAATGGTTGTTTATCAATACAAAATCTTGATTCATAAAGCTACATTCCATAACAACTGGAGCTCTCAGAAAAATATCCCAATATTGAAAAGCAGTGTAGATTTTGTAAGCCGAATTAATCTGAACGGTATTTTTATTATAGACGTACACTAAACCTGTGAAAAAGCCTTCAGCTATAAACATCTCATATTCATCTAGCCCATCAACAACTTCTCTTAAAGCTGTTGTGTCATCAATTTCTTGCATACCTATCACATCGATCTCAAGTCCGTCAATTATCTTTCGTACGGAATCAATTGTAATTGATCCACTCTTGGGGAAGTCCTCTAGATTCCAAGTCATCACATCAAATGAGTCGTCCTCTCCGAAACTCAAGTTATCTAATTCTTGGCCGTTCATTTGATTACACATCAAAAAGAACACAACTCCCACAAATAACTTTATTATCCTCATTAATACAATGCAAAATAAATAGTGCAAAATAGCGACTACAAAAGTAACGAAATAGGAACGCTTTAGTTCCGACAATACGAACTTCCTGAATCTCCTAAAGCATTTAGTCGTAGTTTATACTAAATTAGCTTATAAACAGCGGAAATATTTCTTTTTTCGTGTCAATTATTACTCATCACTTTTGCGGACAACCGGCAAATCAAGCCAAGTGCCATCAAGATCAATCGTTAATTCAGTTCCAGGTTTTGGCCATAAAGTATAGGCTCTGTCACTTGAGAAAATCATCAACCCAAGTTGTTGCCCTGCTGGAATAATTTGATCGTCAGGCATTAGTTTGAAACTAACATCGTAGTATTTTCCTGGAACAAGTGCCTCACTTTCATCCATAGACTTATGGTTTTGTGGATCAGCCCAACCTCTTGTTATAATATTGTCTGTAATCTTTGTACCACGTCCTTCTGTCCATGGCAATGAAACTAACCACACAGATAAATTTGCAGCTGATTTATTACTTGCTAATCGAATATGAATCTCAGCTTCGCCAGAAATATGCATATCTTCTTCAAGTGGCTCTGTTACATACATTAGTCTATGATCAGTATATTCTGCCTGCGCTAATGCTGTTCCACTGAATGAGAAATTATCTACTACGGTTTCTTTTTCTCCTTTTTTTGGGCTCGAGCCCAAAATTAATTTCCCATAAGACGGAGCTCCAGCTTCTAAATAGAAACTTTGTTTTTCAGCTGCAGGATTCGGGTAATCTTCATATGAGGTAGGATTCTGTTGCTTATCATTTTCTCTTACAATCCATGCCTTGGGATCTTGTTCTACACCATTTTCTATACCATGTAAATAACGAGTAAACCAACGATTCATAAGTTTCATTGGTGGAGGTCCTCCGTGTCCATTCTGATGATAATAGATCATACAAGGTAATCCCATTTTCTTGGCTTCTGCATAAATCCTGTAACTGTGCTCAGGCATCACATTCCAATCATTAAAAGCGCAGCCTTCATTGGCTTCATGTCATTGATATAATCTCTTCCTGCCCAAAATTCATTGTAATCTCCACTTTCTCTATCCATGCCTTCTTTCATCTCTTTATCTCGTATATTTTCATTACAATATGCTCTCTTCGATTCGTCTCCACTATGCACAAAATCATATAATACATCAATATCTTCACCGATATATCCACCAGGTGATTTCACTAAACCATTCGATCTATAATAATGATAGTATGATGTATTCGGTGCGATAGGAATAATCGCTTCCAATCCTTTTACGCCAGTCGTAGCAGCAGCTAGAGGAATGGTTCCATTGTATGAAGTTCCTGTCATTCCTACTTTACCTGTTGACCAATATGCCTCAACTTTTTCATTGGAATCAATTTCTTTGTAACCTGGAATTCGACCGCACAACCAATCGATTACAGCTTTAGGTGCAAGAGACTCGTTATCACCTCCTATTGTAGGGCAGCCTTGAGAAAGGCCAGTGCCCGGGGATGAAGAGTGAACAACAATATATCCCCTAGGAACCCATTGCATAATATGTGAACTTGAAATAATAGGTCGTTCTCCCCTTCGTATTACTTCTGGATGAACACGTTCTCCAGCTGTTTCTCCCAACTCTACTTTTACATCCCAAAACAAACCATCTTCATCTCCTGCAACTCCTGCAAAGTATGGACTTGAGACATAGATTACTGGTAGTTTTAAACCATCTTCAGTTTGGGGAGGACGCGTTACAGAAACATGCATTCTATCCATTTTGCCGTCACCATCAGTGTCGAAGTCTGTTTCTACCCAAAGGTCATGACGTATCCATTCATTCATATTTTGAAAGGCTGGAACTACTTGTGCTTCGCCGTCTTCGAAGATTGGCCCAACAGGTGTTTCTTGTGCTTTTCCTACATTATTCATTAGTAAGAACAACATGAATATTACTATAGATTTATATCTCATCTTATTTATTTGCAATAAACTTAATATATTTATTCCAAATAATACCAATTCTGATTTAAGGTTGAATACAGATTACACCATTATGCGAAATTCTAAAGCACAATTGGTATATAAAACGATTACATGAAAATCATTTACACACTTATAATATCCTTGCTATTTACTAGTAGTATTTTTTCTCAAGCTGAATTTCAAAGCGGTTATTACATTGATAATGACGGAAAGGTCATTCCAGGTTATATTAAAAACTTAGAATGGAAGAAAAATCCTAACGATATAGAGTTTAAATTAGCTATAAAAGGCAATGCTTCTACTATCAAGATATCGGATATTTCAGAATTCAGGATTGCCCCTGATCATACATATCGAAGATTCAAAACCAAAATGGACACTTCGAGTGTTTATGTCGCTGATTACAGTAGAAATAGGGCACCTGAGTATAAGGAAGGCACGTATTTATTACAAGTTTTAATAGAGGGTGATATTAGTTTATATAAATATACATCTGAAAATTATACTCAATATTTTTATCAACTCAATGACAAACTTGTACCATTGGAATACAAAAAGTATGAAAATAGAAATGGTCAAATCTATGAGAATAAGGCTTTTATTCAACACATTAAAAACAAATTGAAGTGTAATAAAAAAGTAGATTCTAAGGTTAGTGGTTTAAAATATAACGATAAATCTTTAGTCAATTTTTTTATTGATTTAGCAAATTGTAAAGACTTTGCGACAAAGCAAATTATCAGTTTTGATAAACCTATTCTAGTGATTACACCTAGGGCTAGTTGGAGAAGTTCAACTATGACAGTAAGAAATCATACTGAATTTTGGGACACTAACATGGATTATGCTTTTTCTCCTAGTTTGGGAGTTGAAATAGAATATGTTGTTCCTTATTATAACGATAAATGGTCTTTAATTTTCGAGCCTAGTTTTAATTATTTTGAAACAGATAATTCAAGGGAACAGAAAAAGACAGGAACTGATAAGTACATGTATATCAGGTATACCTCCATTGAATTCCCTGCTGGATTTAGATATTATATGCATTTAAATAGGGACACAAAACTTTTTGTAAATTCTTTCTTTACCATAGATTATGCAATCCAAGGCGATAATATATTTAGAAGAGCACCTGGTTTTCCTGACAATGAAGGAAGTGTAGATTCATTCGTTGGTTTGGGAGCAGGATTCGGAGTGAAGAAAAATAGGCTAAGTGTTGAGTTAAGGTATCAAGGATTTAGAGAAATCTTTATTAACCAAATATTTTGGACAACTAATTTTCAAACGACTTCTCTTCACGTTGGATATACAATCGTTCAATAATTTTGGGCTCGAGCCCAAAAAATATAAGGGAATAATATGTACTATGACGAAACTTTATAGCTTCTCCCTTAGTTAATTTTTAAAAAGGATATGAGCGATTATAAGGACTTACGAGAAAGTTATACCAAAAGTGAATTAATAGAGAAACTCGCTTTAAAGGACCCGTTTGAAATGTTTCAACGATGGATGGTTGATGCAATTAACGATTCTATACTGGAACCGAATGCGATGCTTCTTACAACTGTAGATGAGAATCATATACCGCAAGCTCGTACAGTTCTTTTGAAAGAAATTTTCGAGGAACAATTTGTTTTTTATACCAATTACGAGTCGAATAAAGCTCGTCAGATAGCTAATAACCCGTATGTTACACTTGTTTTTATGTGGTTGAAATCACAAAGACAAGTTATTATAACAGGTAAGGCTACAAAAATAAGTGAAGAAAAATCTACAGAATATTTTCAATCTAGACCTCGCGGAAGCCAGATAGGAGCATGGACTTCACCTCAATCAAGTATCATCAAAGATCGTTCTGTTCTCAATGAGAGAAGAGAAAAAATCGTTGATAAAAATAAAGGGAAAGACATCCTTGATAAGCCTGATTTTTGGGGAGGATTCGGAGTTAAACCTATGAGCATAGAGTTTTGGCAAGGTAGAGACAATCGATTACATGATCGATTGAAATACAACTTATCCGAAACGGAAAAGAAATGGAATATTACCAGACTTGCTCCTTAATCTCTAGGAAAGAATATAATTTCTAGCATATCGATTGGTTTCAGTTACTCCACTTGAACATAATGAGACACCCGTTTTTTCTGCTAATACAGGTGAGTGCAATCTATGTAAACGAATCTCAACATAGGTATCGAAATCGACTTTTGTTCTACTGTCAAGTTGCTTTTCTATTTCCCATGCAGAAACAACATCTTTCCATCCTGAAGCTAATTTCCCGCTAAATACTTTGGACTTCGATCCACTTCCATAGGCAAAAAACAATAGAGAATCTCTTTTCTCATCGTTTACCATTGCATAATGTAAATCACTGATGAGAGCCAAGAAAATAGATGCAGTATAGACATTACCTGTTTTACTACTTAGTCTTTCACTCTTTTCAATTTTATTATTTACCATAGTACTGTAACGATCCGACTTTACAATCGACTTTTTCCAAGCACGTTTAGCGGATTTAAACTCATCTGCTGGCATTGAAGCTTTATCAGGTCTAGGTACTGGAAGATTCTCATAGAATCTTTTCAACTCACCTTTAGATTCTAAGTCAGCAAGGAATATTTTATCAATAATTCTTCTCCCGTGATAAGCATAAGGGAGGTGAAAAATGAATGCATCATATAGATCGAGGTTCATTTCTGAACCATTTTTTTCTGTATAATTTTTATAGGCTTCTTCTATTCGACACTGGTATGTGTAATTCGATAGAGGTCCATCGAAAACAGGTGTTTCTTTATGTAAAGTAACGATTTCATCATCTGTAGAGAACCCATTCTTCTGACTTAAATCTTGGCTCGTATGAATTCTTAGAGGTTTGAAGAAGTCGTGAACGCATGCTGATGCAACACCAACTTTGGGGTCAATTGTCATTAATTTTGGGTCAACCGAAAGAAGAACTGCAGCAGCTCCTGCACCTTGTGTATATTCACCTGAACTCGCAAGATCATAATTAGCAATATCCGCCGCAATAACTATTGCTTTCTTATCGGGTTCAGTCATCAAGTACGAAAGAGAATTATGCATCGCATCAATCGCACCTATACATGCAAAAGTCATGTCAACAACATCAACATTTCGCAACACATCATTTGCTTCACCATTCTTCGTAAAGTACTGTGTTAATATACCCAGCAAGTAACTCGCTATAGGCTTCGACCCGTCAATACTACTCTCCGTTCCTACATATATTCTACCAATATCAGCAGGTTTCAAGTTATTCGCTTTTACAATATCAAGCATCGCTTTTGCAGAAAGTGTAATAACATCTTCATCAACATCACACACTGACATTTCCAAAAGTCCAAGGCCTTTTTCAAGCTTGGCTGGTTCGATTCCACGTGCATTTGCAAGATCAGGAAGTTCCATGTATAAAGAAGGGAAGGCAAAACGAAGGTCGTCTATTCCTACAGATAAGGACATAATTAGCAGTTTTTGATTTGTGAGTATGGTGTGTTAAGTCAAATATAGAACCTAATTAAGGAAATTCAGTTTATAAAAGTCTAAAATTTATTCTTCTTCATTCTTAGCTTTAGGAATATCTATCTTTTCAAACATGTCATCGATTCGATACATCTCATCAACAGTATCGTCAATGTAAAATGCAATTCTAGGGATTCTACGCACATGTTTTTTGATTCGTTGCGACAATGCTTTACGCAAAGGCACGATGTTTTCATCCATCATAAGCATAACTTCTTGCTTATTCTCGGTATTAAACACGCTTAGATATATTTTCGCTTGGCCAAGATCACTAGACATTTTTACATTAGTTACCGTAACTAAAGCACGTCCATATAAATATGAACCTTCCTGTAATAATACACTACCGAAATGGCGACGTATCATTTCACCTACCTGTCTTTGTCTTTTTGATTCTTTCATATTACCGCAAATTTACAATTTTCTGTTAGTTTCATTATAGAACATTTTTTAAATGCTTTAGATTTACTTTTGTAAAAAATATTTTAGTGAAACTTATTGGAAAAAAGTTGAATACGCCTCTTGCCTACCTTAAAGGGGTCGGGGCCCAAAAAGCTGACATGATGCAGAAGGAGCTTGGCGTCAGTACTTTTGGGCATTATCTGCTTCATTTTCCGTTTCGCTATGAAGATCGTAGTACTCAGCAAGTTATTAAAGAAGCTTCTACGAATAATGTTACTATTCGACTCAAAGGAGTTATCATTTCCAAAGAAATTGTCAAAGGGCAAAGAAATCGACGCATGGTTTGTGTCATGAAAGATGGTAGTGGTTTTATAGAATTGATATGGTTTAAAGCCATAGCAATAATGGATAAAATAATACATGTCAATACAGAATATTATGCTTATGGAAAAGTAAATAATTTCAAAGGGAAGAAATCCATTGTTCATCCTGAACTGGAAAGTGTTGCTGAAGCTAATGCCAAACTAAAATCTGATTTCGCACCTGTTTATCCATCTACCGAGAAGTTGACAAGTAGAGGACTTGATAACAGAGTAAGAAGAAATATAGCATCTATGATATTGGGTGCACTTCAACCTAGTGATATCCCTGAAATACTACCTTCTTATCTTATCAAAAAATATAAACTCATTTCTCGCTTTCAAGCGATTAAGCTCATGCACTTACCCAATAATGAGAAAGAAATGGTTGCTGCTCAACGCCGTATTAAATTTGAAGAACTCTTTTTTTTTCAGCTCCAAGCCATGATTAACAAAGTAGAAAGACAAGTCAAGTTTAAAGGATTTGTCTTTGAAAAGGTAGGTGATAACTTTAATACGTTCTTTAAGAATTATCTCCCATTTGAATTAACAGGTGCCCAAAAAAGAGTAATTAAAGAAATACGAGCAGACCTTGGCAACGGAAAGCAAATGAATAGATTGCTTCAAGGTGATGTAGGAAGTGGTAAAACAATCGTCTCTTTACTTGCAGCTTTACTCGCCATTGATAACGGTTTCCAAGCTTGTATTATGGCACCAACTGAAATTCTTGCTCAGCAACATTTTGCTTCGATAAGCGAGTCATTAGCTGAAATGGACATCTGTGTCAATTTCCTATCAGGTTCCGTTAAAGGTAAAAAAAGAGCGCTCTTACTTGAAGACTTAGCTGAAGGTAAAATCGATATTTTAATAGGAACTCATGCGCTGATTGAAGATCCAGTAATATTTAAAAACCTAGGACTTGCTATTACTGATGAGCAACATAGGTTCGGTGTGAAACAACGTTCTAAGCTTTGGAGAAAATCCAAAGAACATCCACCTCACATTCTAGTCATGACAGCTACACCTATTCCTAGAACGCTAGCAATGACAGTTTATGGAGATCTCGATGTTAGTGTAATCGATGAGCTGCCTCCTGGACGTAAACAGATTCACACAGTCCATAAAACAGAAGCTAAGCGTACAGAGATTTTACGTTTTATGAAAGCCGAGATCGCCAAAGGTAGGCAGATATACGTAGTTTATCCTCTTATTGAAGAATCGGAAACACTGGACCTGCAAGATCTCAATAATGGTTATGAAAGAATCCTAGATTACTTCCCTCGACCCGATTATCAAATTAGCATGGTTCACGGTCGAATGAAACCCGCTGACAAAGACTGGGAAATGCAGCGGTTCGTTAAAGGTGAAACGAATATTATGGTCGCTACAACAGTAATAGAAGTTGGTGTAAATGTGCCCAATGCTTCTGTAATGATAATAGAGAATGCTGAACGTTTCGGTTTATCGCAACTGCATCAATTAAGAGGAAGAGTAGGAAGGGGTGGAGAACAATCTTATTGTATTTTAGCCTCAGGTTACAAATTATCTAAAGAGGCCAAAGAACGTATAGCTACTATGGTGCGAACGACCGATGGTTTCGAAATCGCAGAAGCAGATATGCGTCTAAGAGGACCTGGCAATATAGATGGTACCCAACAAAGCGGTGTCTTAGATCTAGCGCTTGTTAACCTTACAAAGGATCAAGCAATTCTTTCTGTTGCAAGGCTTGAAGCTCAAAACATTATCGAATTAGATCCTTTATTATCCTCTGAAAAGAATAGTGTATTGAAAGATTATATACTTAGATTAGGCCCACGTTTTAAAAGTTGGGGAAAAATCAGCTAATTTTCTAAAATGTTAATCACTCCACATTTTGCCCTGGAGAAGACAAGATAGGAAGCAATTCTGCATAGTACGGGAAATTTACTTTCAATTCATTGTAATAAGCTTGTGAAACCAATTGTTCATCATTGAATTGATTATTGATTTTCACATGCATTTTATGCATTCGAGTCATATATTTTGAATCATGAATGAAAGACTTATATAACCAACTATCTTTTTCTTTTGCTTTTTGAATAACATGACTCGGATCAACTTGCACTTTTTCAACAATGTTATTGACATAATCGTCAATGCTCATATCCATTGAGTTTTTGATTTCTGCTAATTTAAGATAAGGATTGTAGTCATTAATTTCGCTGTTTACAACTGGAACCTGAGGGGAGAAATTGTTTTGGGAATTGTAAAGTAGTACAAGACTACATAGGAATAGTAATGATTTCATAATATAAGGTTAGTTCTATACTTTTCACTTAAGGTTATTATATTGTGAAAAGTATTACAGTATTTTTATCAAATATCAAGCCAGAATCTAGGTTAAGGATTTTTTTTAGCTGGATATACACAAAATAACGAAATAAGTATTTTTCAGGTTCGATAAAATGACATTTTAACACATGATAATTATTCATATTTTTTAAAATTCTAATACTACATTTGCCCTATGCAAAAAGAGCTCATACATTTCATCAAGTCTTCTCTTTCACTTCCTGAAAAGAGTATAGTTAATACGGTTAAACTAATAGAGGAGGGAGCTACTATTCCATTTATATCTAGGTATAGGAAGGAAGTGACTGGTTCACTTGATGAAATGCAAGTACAAGCAATAGTGGAGCATCACAAGCTTTTCAAAGACTTGATTGCGAGAAAGGAATTTATTCTTTCTTCCATTGAAGAACAGGACAAACTAACTAGTTCGTTGAAAAACAAGATTGAAGCTTGTTGGGATAATAAATTACTAGAAGATTTATATCTCCCTTTCAAAAGAAAAAAACAAACTCGAGCGGGAATAGCAAGGGCAGCAGGATTAGAACCTCTAGCGAATATTATTTTTTGGTCGAAAACCAATAACCTAGAACGTTCAGCACGTCAATTCTTAAATAAGAAAATAGGCAGTACTGAAGAAGCGATTGCTGGTGCTAGAGATATCATTGCGGAGAACATTAACGAACATAGTGTTTCGAGGGAAATCACTAGAGATGTATTTTCAAAAACTGCTCGATTAACTGCAAAGCTCATAAAAGGTAAAGATAAAGAAGCGGAGAAATACAAGAATTATTTTGAGTTTGATCAAGCCATGCACAAAGTGCCTTCGCATCGGTTGTTAGCAATCTATAGAGCGGAGACAGAAAAGCTTTTACGGGTTAAGATTACGATAGATGAAGAGCGATTATTGAGTCGATTATCTAGGTATTACATTAAAGAAAAAGACGAATGTAGTGTAGAGAAGACCAAGGCGTTAAAAGATGCAGTTAAAAGACTTTTGATTCCTTCTATAAGTACGGAATTCAAGAATCAAGCGAAGGATAATGCTGATGATGAAGCGATAGAAGTATTTGTAGAGAATTTACGTCAGTTATTACTTGCTCCACCGTTGGGGACTAAGAATATATTAGCCATTGACCCAGGATTTCGATCGGGATGTAAAGTAGCTATACTTGATGATAATGGGACGTACATTTCGAATAAAACTATATTTCCACATCCGCCACAAAATCAAGAAATTGCAGCAAAGGAATCATTACTTCCATTGCTAAAGAAGTATAAGATTCAAGCTGTTGCAGTAGGGAATGGAACAGCGGGAAGAGAGACAATTCAATGGCTAAAAACATGGATTAATGAAGAAGTGGAAGTTCATCTTGTGAATGAAGCAGGTGCGAGTATTTACTCAGCGAGTGAAGTGGCAAGAGCGGAATTTCCCAAGCTAGATTTGACGGTAAGAGGTGCGATTTCTATAGGTAGGCGATTGATGGATCCACTTGCTGAATTAGTGAAAATAGAGGCGAAGAATATAGGTGTTGGACAGTATCAACATGATGTGAAACAGAGCAAGTTGAAAAACAGGCTTGATCAAGTTGTCATTAATTGTGTGAATAGGGTAGGAGTGAATGTAAATACTGCGAGTAAACATTTGTTACAATATGTGTCGGGCTTAGGCCCAAAATTAGCGGATAATATCATTCATTACAGAAATGAAAATGATGGGATTGATTCGAGGATGGAGTTGAAAAAGGTGGCAAGAATGGGTTCGAAAGCCTACGAGCAGTGTGCTGGATTTCTTCGTGTATCCCAAGGCAAGAATGTGTTGGATAACACTGGAGTGCATCCGGAGAGTTACAAGTTAGTTAATCAAATGGCAAAAGGACTCGGTGTGAAACCGAACGAACTAATAAGTTCAAAAGAGCTTTTGGAACAAATTAATGTAAGTGATTATGTAAGCGAGAATATAGGTTTGCCTACATTGAATGATATAATTAAAGAGTTAAAAAAGCCGGGTATTGATCCACGAGGAGAAGCTTCAATCTTTCATTACTCGGAAGGAATACATACCATAGAAGATTTAAGTATTGGTATTAAAGTGAAGGGTATAATTAATAATCTTACAAAGTTTGGGGCATTCGTAGATATAGGAATAAAGGAAAACGGACTTATCCATATTTCACAAATCACCAACGAATACATTTCGGATCCAAGCGAAAAATTAAAACTTGGTCAACAAGTTGAAGCGCGTGTAATGGATATAGATAGAGCTCGGAAGAGGATTTCACTTACATTGAAGTAGGTAGTTTAAAGAATATTTTTAAACTTAGTTTGAGCATTTACCAAATGTATATAATTTCTTGAGTTATCAATCTAATTGATTCATCTTCTTCTTCAATTTTCCTTGAAGTTTCTTACATCTTTTGAGCATGTACTCATCATCGATGATATGAAAAATAGGTCGATAAGAATCTATGGATATTAAGGCATTTTTTTTATTACCTAAATCTGGATATTGTTTGTCTTTTACTTCTTTAATAATTTCAATATATCCAGTTTCCGTATCTAATACAACTCCATAAAAGAAGGTATGACCTTTATAATGTGGGAATTCATGTTTTTTGAAAGTACCTTCAGCATGTAATGAATTTGCAAAAACGTAAATAACATATTTTACTCCATATTCTTCGCGCAGGATATTTAAATATTCTTTGGTATTAGCACCTTCTACTGGTTTTATTCCTCCATAACCAAAGATTGGTTTGGATTTCAAACTCTCATAAACACTTATTTCTCTTATGATTAATCCTTTTAGTTTATTAATATTCACGGTACTATCTTGCGAAGTATAAATTACACTTCCTGATTCTTCTTCTTTAATCCATTCATTTAAATTTTCTGAAACTAGGTCAGAATAGTATGTCATTCTATCTCGAAACAACTCACCTCCTGTAAATTGTCCCATTAATGGAGTAAGTGAAGTCTCTTGAAACAGTTTCATTTTCGGTTCTTTGATTGTTACATCAGCTGGTAGAATAAGGTATTGACTATAAATCAATGTTTGAAAGCAAAGAAGTATAAAAATCGTATAAAGAATTCTCATGTCTATTTTTATTTTAAAACTTAAACATACAAAAAAAGCCCTTTCGAAATCCATCGAAAGAGCTTTATATACTGTTTTTAGAATATATTCTATTCTTCTGTGTAACCTTGAACTAGTAATGAAACTTCATTCTTCAAAACTTCTACAAAACCTCTAGAAATTTTAAATTCTTTTGTTCCTCCTTCGTCTAACGTTAACTTCACTTTACCTTCTTTTAAAGAAGAAACAAGGGCAGCGTGATTGTTCAATATTTCGAATTGACCATTCACACCTGGTACGTTAACTGCTTTTGCAGTTCCTTGATAAACTTCTTTCTCCGGTGTAAGAACTACTATGTTCATTGTTCTTTGTTTTAAGCTTCAGCAATTAATTTCTCTCCCTTCTCTATCGCTTCGTCAATTCCTCCTACTAAGTTGAAGGCAGCTTCAGGATACTTATCTACTTCACCGTCCATAATCATATTGAATCCTCGGATAGTTTCTTCGATAGATACTAACACTCCTTTCAATCCAGTAAATTGCTCTGCAACGTGGAAAGGTTGAGATAAGAAACGCTCTACACGTCTTGCTCTATGTACTACCATTTTATCTTCTTCTG
>CAZMKA010000088.1:0-10581 GCA_964566605.1 uncultured Saprospiraceae bacterium
AACTCACCACATATCTCCGAACTTACTTGCAATAAGTTTTTACCCGGTGTTTTAATTTCATCAATGTATCGAAACTTCGTTACCTGAACATTGGTGGAGACCATGCTTAAATCGTTTCTTATCAAATCAACTATCGTATAATGTTCTGCCTCTTCTTTTTTATCTTCTAATATCTTCTCCCTCGCATTCTCGATCGATGCATCTATCGTTCCCTTCATAGGATAAGAATAAATCTTGTCATCCTTAATCTTCACAAAACACTCCGGTGAAAAACTAACAAATCGATCTTTCCATAAAATTTTATAGGAAGATCTTGCCGAATGAAAAATCTCCTCCAAACTATAATTCGTCTCTATCTCCGAAGCGAAGGTAAGGTTCAATAGAAAACTATTACCGTATTCTATTTCCTTTTTACAATATTGAAATGCTTCTGAAAATCGCTCTCTTGAAACAGGTGTTTTACTTAATTCAAGTTCTTTATCCACCTTCACTGCATCGCAACAAAAATGTCCATTACTGAAAAAGTAATTAATATCCGAAGGAACATTGTTCAAAGGATACACATGCATTTCGTTCAATTCATAATCAAACAAAAAGAGGAAAGGAAAACCTAGTTTTCCAAAGCTATTCATTTTATTTATCACTTCATTCATAAAAATTCACGCGTTATCTTCCCCCAAAGGAAAGCTATATAACAAGAATTTCATAGTTTTCAGCTCGAGTAATAGCATTTAACCATTAAGTTGTTGGTTTGATGGATGTAAAAACAGCAGAAACAATGAATAATATAGAGCAAAGTGAAATCATTATTGGATGTATGTCTTGGGGAAAATGGGGTAAAAAACTATCAACCATCGAACAGAGTGATCTCATCAAATCATGCATAGACTTTGGTAACACCACTTTCGATCATGCTGACATCTATGGGGACTATACAACAGAGGGTGAATTTGGTAAAGCGTTAAAAGCAAGTGGTGTAAAAAGAGATACGATTCAAATCATTTCGAAATGTGGCATTCAAATGATTGGCGAAAGTCGGAGCAATAAAGTAAAACATTATAACTTATCTAAAGAGTACATCATTAGCAGTGTAGAAAGATCATTGGACCAACTACGGACGGAATATCTTGACACTTTATTACTTCATAGGCCGAGTCCTTTAATGAACGTCACTGAAATTATTCAAGCTGCTAATGAATTAATTAGTACAGGTAAAATATTACACTTTGGTGTTTCAAATTTTACTCCTTCTCAAATTGATTTACTATCAAAAGATGTAGAAATATCTACAAATCAAATTTCTTTTTCTATTACATACCCAGAACCTTTATTTAATGGTTCATTGGATCATGTGCAATTGAAAGGAATAAGTCCACAGGCTTGGAGTCCCATGGGAACTGTATTTAAATCATCCGACGGACAAACGCAAAGAATTCATTCCGTTCTTGATGATTTAGTACTAAAATATGGGGTTGCAAAAGAAACTATTTTACTTAGTTGGATTCTTAAACATCCCGCTAAAATTTCTCCGGTAATAGGAACAACAAATACAGAAAGAATCAAGAACGCTAATAAAGCTCTTGAGCTAGATCTTGAATTGGAAGATTGGTATCAACTTCTTGAAGCAAGCAGAGGACACCGCGTCGCATAAAAAAACCTCCCAAATTACATCATAGAAATAAGGGAGGTTTTGATATTTTAAATTAATCTATTCATTACACATGTAAAGCTCTATTGTCAGTTGCCGCTAATGCAGCTTCTTTTACCGCTTCTGTAAACGTAGGGTGTGGATGACAAATTCTAGATAAATCTTCTGCTGTTCCTCGGAATTCCATAATAGTACAAACCTCCATGATCAAGTCAGCCGCTCGTGCTCCTATCATATGTCCTCCCAAAATTTCATCTGTGTGTTTATCAGCAATAATCTTCACCATTCCTGTTAAATCCATACTTGCTCTTGCTCTACCCAACGCTTTGAATGGGAACTTACCTACTTTAATTTCGTATCCAGCCGCCTTAGCTTCTTCTTCTGTATATCCTACAGCTGAAACTTCTGGCCATGTGTATACAACTCCTGGAATAAGGTGGTGGTTGATATGTGGTTTTTGACCCACTATATATTCAGCAACAAACGTTCCTTCTTCTTCTGCTTTGTGTGCCAACATCGCGCCTTTCACTACATCTCCTATCGCAAAGATATTATCTACATTCGTACGCATATGATCATCAATTTCCACTCTTCCTCTATCATCTGTTTTGATCCCTACATTTTCTAATCCCAATTTATCCGTGTAAGCATAACGCCCTATCGAAATCAAACAATAGTCTGCATCAATAACGAATTGCTCTCCTCCATCACGTGGCTCAACACTTACTTTCGCTTTTGTCTTACTTCCTTTTACATCAACAACTTTGTGCTTCATGTGAAAAGTAACACCTAGTTTCTTTTTCATGTAACGCTGTAGCTCTTTTGCACAATCTTTATCCATATCCCCAAGCAACTTATCGTTGAATTCCACTACGTCCACCTTTGTACCAAGTCGTGCATACACACTACCTAATTCTAGACCGATAACACCTCCACCGATAACAACCATGCTTTTTGGTAGTTTCTCTATGTTAAGTGCTTCTGTCGAAGTGATCACTCTGTTCTTGTCGTAATTAAAAGCTGCAGGTGCAATTGGTTTTGAACCTGTTGCGATAATTATATTTTTTGCTTCTACATTCTCCTCTGATCCGTCTTCTTTCGTTACCTTCACATTATTCTTATCCACAAAACTTCCAAACCCATGAAAAACATCAATCTTGTTTTTCTTCATCAAAAACTCAACACCTTTACATGTCTGATCGACAACTTCGTTCTTACGAGCGATCATCTGCTTCATATTGATCTTAAGATTCGATAATTCTATACCATGTGTTTTGAAATTATCGTGAGCATTGTGATAATGTTCCGATGAATCAAGTAATGCTTTGGAAGGAATACATCCTACGTTCAAACATGTACCACCCAAGGTGCTATATTTCTCAATTATTGCTGTTTTTAGACCTAATTGTGAAGCTCGAATAGCTGCAACATATCCTCCAGGACCAGATCCTATTACACATAAATCGTATGCCATTATGTTTTATTCTTTTTATTATTTATTATCAGAAGGTGGTTTACTATTGTTTTGTTTATCACCTCCGTCATTTTTTCGTTGACCTTTATTTTTTCTAAAGTTCCTTTTCTTAGGTGCCGTCTTTTTACCCGCTTCAGCTTTTGGCTGATTGCCTTGTTTTTTAGGCGCTCCTCCTTTTGAATCTTTATTCTCACCTTGCTTATTAGCTGGTTTTGAAGATTTCGGTTTTCCAGAATTTTTAGGACGATTATTACCGCCTCTTTTTCCTTTGGGCCCCGACCCTTTATTGTTTCTTCGCTTATTACGACGCTTTTTAGACGGTAATTCTACTGCACCAGTAACATCTTCATAATCTGGTTCTTCATCAATATCTGGAGAGTAAGACATGTTCTGAAGACTTGCAAGAGAACCAGGCTTTTCACCTTTTTTATTCATCTCTATTACCTTCTTCACATCATCTTTATCCATAGGAACAACAGTCATTTTTCCTTTGGGAGATTTCAAAGAGTAGTACATAAGTCCTTTGAAAATATCGATTTTCATCAACTTTGCTTTCCCGTCTGAGGTATGAATATAATCTGCTTTTTCAGGAAAATGAGAAATGGCGTCCATGTAATTATCCAGCTCGTAATTCAAGCAACATTTCAATCGTCCGCATTGACCGGATAATTTCGATTGATTAATTGCCATGTATTGATAACGAGCGGCTGTGGTTGAAACCGATTTAAAATCCGTTAACCACGTAGAACAACATAATTCTCTACCACAAGAACCGATACCACCGATTCGCGCAGATTCTTGACGAGAACCAATCTGACGCATTTCAATTTTTACTCGGAATTCTTTCGCGTAAGAGCGTACCAATTCACGAAAGTCAATCCGTCCTTCGGCTGTGTAATAAAAGGTAGCTTTTCGCTTATCACCTTGATATTCTACGTCCCCTACTTTCATGTCGAGATTCAATGTACGAGCGATAACTCTTGCTCGTACCATTGTTTCTTTTTCGATGCTTCTCGCTTCGTTTAGTTTCTCCAGGTCACGTTCGTTCGCTTTCCTGATTACATTGTATTGAACACGGTCTTCTTTGACCTTTTTCTTTTTCATTTGGAGGGGAACCAATTCTCCTGTAAGGCTTAGTCGCCCTACATCATATCCATTACCGGAGTTTACCACAATCATATCACCAGTCACAACTGGTAAAGTGTGATCCATAAAAAAGAAGTCTTTTCGAGCTCCATTTTTGAAGCTTACTTCTACTATGTTTTGACCAGTTGGTTGCGGTAAATCCCGCTTCGACAACCAGTCGTAGGTATTCAGTTTATTACAACTTCCACTCGAGCAATGGCCTTTGTTTCCGCATCCCTTCGATACTCCATTCGTACCGCTACAACTTGCACATGCCATCCTATATATATTTAATCTTGCGCCAGACTATTTCTGGTGCAATACGTTCTTGAAAGAGAGCGATGTATCACACATCAAAATTTTGATATTAGCATTTCTCTCTATATAATAAATAGTATCCGTCAGGATATTACTAAGTTTTTCAATTTTCTCAAAGTTAATAATCCTTGCTATCTTTTTTGCAGTTTCTATTTCTTTTTCCTGAATTCTTAACTGATTATCGGGAAGAATCCCCACTCGGGCAATCTCTCTCAAAAAATGTAAGCCATAACTTAGAAAACTTTTTTGGTCGTCTTTTGATTTTTTGGCGTAAGCCTCAACCCAATTCATAATCTCCATCGCTTTGCCTCCATAACAAGCTCGCAACCAACTCAGCACCTCGCTATCCAAAGACGAACTGGTGTTTTTCGTCAGCTCCAACGCTTTGTTCATATTCCCTTCAGAAATGAAAGAAATATTTTGCGCTTGATCATGAGAAACACCTTTTTCTTGTAGTGCATTTTTAATCTCATCATCCTGTAATGGTGGTAACTTGATGTGTTGACATCGGGAAATAATCGTTGGTAAAATATGATCGACCTTGGCTGTAACCAAAATAAAATAGGTGTTATCTGTTGGTTCTTCTATAATTTTCAACAATCGATTTCCTTCCTTTTTTAGGTATTCCGGCAACCACAAGAAAAGGATTTTCTTATCGCTTTCGAAAGATTGCATGTTCAGCTTATGAATAATTGAACGGCATTCTTTCACGTTTATATTCGCTTGTTTATTACCAGCTCCTAGATGATCGAGCCATTCACTTATTGTTCCATATGGGTGGGACCCCAAAAAGCTTCTCCAAGGCTTTATAAACTCATCCGCAACAGCATTCGACCCAAAGAATGGGAAAGAAAAATGGACGTCGGGATGGATAAAGTTAAATGTCTTTTTACAAGCTCTACATTCACCACAAGCTTCTTTGTTTTCCTTATTTTCACACATGATATATGCAGCATAAGCAAGAGCAGCAGGTAACTTATTATTCCCTTGGGGACCAGAAATCAAAAGGGCATGAGGCATGATATCATCCGATACCAAGTCACGCAAAGATGACCATGACGATTCCGAACCTACAACCTGTGAAAATTTCATTTCCCTTCTTTTTTCAAGCGTTTAACATCTGTTACACGGATTCTCCCGCTTTCAACTTTTCGGCATTTTCATATACCTGCAAACCTTGAATGACATCATCAAGAGCACCTTCTATAATCTTGTCAAGCGAGTACAATGTCAAGTTGATTCGATGATCAGTTACTCTGTTTTGTGGATAGTTATATGTTCTGATTTTATCCGAACGATCTCCTGACCCAACAAGCGATTTACGTTCAGCACTAATCTTCGACATTTTACGTTTACGTTCAGCATCATTTATCTTAACATAAAGACGTTGAATCGCAATTTCACGGTTTTTTATTTGTGAACGACCATCTGTACTTTCCGCTACAATCCCAGTAGGAAGGTGCGTAAATCGCACACCTGATTCCGTCTTGTTCACGTGCTGTCCACCAGCTCCTGATGATCGGAATGTATCAACTTTCAGGTCCGCTTTATTGATCTCTATATCTTCTATTTCAAACTTTGGCATTACGGCTACCGTAGCAGCTGAAGTGTGTACTCTACCTTGTGTCTCTGTTTTTGGAACACGTTGTACTCTATGAGCCCCTGATTCAAATTTCAATTTCGCAAAAACATCTGTCCCGTATACTTCCATCGTTAACTTACTGTATCCTCCAGAAGTTCCTTCAGTAGTCGTCAACAACTCTGTTTTCCAACCTTGCTTTTCGAAATACTTACAATACATTCGATATAAGTCTCCTGCAAAAATACTCGCTTCATCACCACCTGTACCTGAACGAATTTCCATGATAACATCCTTGGAATCTTCGGGATCTTTCGGGATAAGGAGAATTTTCATCTCTTCTTCCATTTCCTCGAGAAGAGGTCTCAACTCGCCTATTTCCATCTTCGCCATCTCCTTCATGTCGGGATCAGGGTCAGCAAGCATTTCTTCTGCGGTTTTCAGATTTCCTTTAGCTTCAAGGTATTTATCGAATAATTCCACGATGGCTTCAAGGCCTTTGGATTCTTTATTTATTTTGTTGAATTTCTTAGGATCTGCAGCGATTTCAGGATCGTACAGCTGTTCCCTTAAATTCTCATACCGATTCTTTATGGATTCCAACTTCTCTATCATAATGCAAAATTAGTGTTTTTTGTGGAAGGAAAAGGGAGAATGCTTTGTAAATGGGTACAGAAATAGAATGTTGTTCTTATCACATCATCTTCCTCAGCAGTACAATCTGTCCAAGATGATAATAACTGTGCTCGATTACACCTTCTAAGTTTCTTAAATAAGTGCCATACTCTTCTTCTACAAATGGACCAAGAGCTTCTTCATCCGTTAATTTCCCAACTTGCTCAACAAAGCGCTCAGCATTGGTTAATAACTCGTTTACTAGATCTTGCCAATCATCTTCCGTATGTATATCGGACACATCATAACTATACTTATCACTTATATCCAGACTTCCTCCATCCAATACCTTTATCAAACCTCCCAAATAATAATTGATGTGATAGGTCAATTTAGCTATGGTATTTAATTCTCCTACTTGATGTAATGCTTGGTCTCTATTAACCTTTGAAAGTTGGTCTTTATAATTCGTATATGCAACCCACGTACCATCTAGATATACCTCTTGAATTCTGGATGCTATTGTTTTTGATAAGGTCATCTTTGTAAATTATTAATCGGCCTAAAAATAATGCATTATTTCTTATTATCTTTGTATTATAATTTTTACTAATATGATTCGGGGTTTTCTTTTAATCTTTCTTATTCCTTTTTGTTTTTCTAATAGTCACGCTCAAAATCAAGAGCGTTTCTATCCCACTCCGAACCATCCCGAATGGTTTAAGGCCATTCCCATAGTAGACAATTCTACTCCTGAATGGGCTCGAACAATGTATCTAGAAGATGATAATTATGAGAAAATTACGCGCCTTTATAGCGAATATTATTCAACGAATAAATGGGAGAAAAACATACATGTTCAAAATTATAAATACTGGTTGAAAGCTGTAAGAAATCATGTCGATGATAATGGTTTTGTTTCTGTTCCTGATCCTCAAGAAATCTTTAAATCATACCAGAATAAATCTTCTTCGTCGATTTTGAAATCTAATAACACATGGATAAACCTTGGTCCCAAAGAAACTTTTAATGCCGATGGATCAACTAGGCCAACCCAAGCTAATATTTATAGTCTAGGTGTTTCTACTTCGAACCCTTCCATCTTGTATGCAGGTATGGAAACTGGAGGTGTCTATAAATCCATCGATAAAGGATTAAACTGGCTTCCTGTAAGCGAGTCTTATGCGATAGGAGCCCCTGCAGACATAAAAGTCAATCCCACAAATCCAGATATCGTCTATATTACAGATGGAACAGCAATGTACAAAACCACTGATGGTGGAACAACATGGAATCTTCAATATACAGCAAGCGCACCTTTCCAACAATTATATATTGACTCAAGTAACCCTGCTATTATTTATGCAGCAACACAAGGAGGTGTATTAAAAAGTACAGACGCGGGAGGCACATGGACTACAAAATATTCAGGATATGTTTACGACATCGAAGCAAAACCATTTAATAACGACACCTTATATATCTCAGTAAATAATGAAACGCTTAAACGACCTGAAATTTTTATTTCTTATGATAGAGGTGAAAATTGGACTTTAAAAGATAATAATTTTTACACGCCTACTGATATTAACGAAGCAACAGTATATGGTTGTAAAATAGGTGTAACTGATGCTGCTCCTGACAGAATTTATGCAGGAATTATTGCCTCTGGAAAAGCGGGTGACAATGGTTGGATAGGGATTTATTACAGTGACGATATAGGAGAAAGTTGGCAAAACGATTCAGGTGTAGATGGCGCCTCTATTGATAATGGTGACGGAACTTGGTCTTATCCTTCAGGAAACGATATGAATACAAACTGGTATGTTGGTGGTTATTCTAGTGGTTATCACCAAGGTTGGTATAACTTCGACATCGATGTTTCTGCTAATGATCCTGATAGGCTTTGGATAGGAACAATATGGTTTTGTGAATCGGGAAATAAAGGACAAAATATAGAGTATGTGCGAGGAACACGATCGTTGTCCATGCATGCTGATATCCAAGATATAGAAGTCGTTGGTAATGACATATGGATTGCATCGGATGGTGGATTAAACTATTCCAATGATGAATGCCAAACCATGGAAACTCGTATGAAGGGAATATACGCGAGTGATTACTGGGGTTTTGGGCAAGGATGGAATGAAGACATATGGGTAGGAGGTCGATATCACAACGGAAACGGTGCATTCAAAGAAGGTTACGGTGACGGAAATTCTCTTTTCTTAGGTGGTGCGGAAAATGCCACAGGTTATGTAAATCCTATTGACAACAACAAAACATATTACTCTGATATAGGCGCAAGAAAACTAAATGGAACGATAACAGATGGTGCATCTACCATTACTAATATTTCCTTGATGCCAACCGAAGCATACTTTCATTTCGAATACAGTGAAATGGAATGGCATCCGAATAAAGCAAATGTTGTTTATGTAGGAAAAGGAAGCGACTTTTATCGCTCGGAAGATGGGGGAGGAAGCTTTACTTCTATTACAACTTTTCCCGGAGATGTCAAACGATTCGAACTTAGCCGAGATAACCCGGATTACATCTATGCTATTGTAAAAGAAAGTCATTGGGTTTGGAAAATTTTTAAATCTATAAATGGGGGAGAAATTTGGACGGAAGTCCCTACACCTCCTTACAACAGTGGATCATGGAGAAACTTGTCTTTTACATTAAACCCTTTCGATAAGGACGAAATATGGTTAGCATCAAATTCATCAAGCAACGGAGAAAAAATATACAGCTCTACGGATGGTGGAAACAACTGGACCAATCGATACGATATTGCTATTGAAAATCAAAGTATAAAAGACATGATTTATCACGCCTCTACTTCTGGAGACAAGATTTATATCATGACGAACGATAATTACTTCGTTTACGACAAAGACACCAATAGTTACAGCCCTTATAATACAGGATTACCTGTTCAACACAGAGGGTTTATGACACTTCCCTTTTACCGTGATGGGAAAATAAGAATGGCTTCTGCAAAAGGCGTATGGGAGACAACTATGGGTGAACCTAGTAAAGTGCAAGCAATGCCTATGATTGCCTCCTCGAATATTATATGTGCACATGATACGAGCCAACTCGAAAGTTATTCGATCGTGAATCAAAATGGAGCTAGTTGGCTGTGGGAAATTAGTCCAGCACCAGCATATATTAGTGATGTTATGGGTCGGAGCCCAAAAGTCGTATTTGGGAGTATGGGTAGTTATGATGTGACATTGACCGTTACCGATGCTAATGGTTCAAGCGATTCACGCACTGTTACAAGTTTGGTAACGTTAACGGACGATTGTTCTGCTGATACAATAGCTGGTCATTCATTACAAACAAATTATAATGGCCATTCATTAATTGCAAATGAAGTGAATCTCGAAAATATCACTCATTTTACAATGACAGGTTGGTGGAAACCCGATGGTGCACAACAAGCTTATGCTGCCATTGCCTCAAGTGGTGATTGGTGCGCACACTGTGATTATACGGAAGGCTTAATATATGATTATAACGGTTCTCGCTTATGGTATAAGTGGCCAGGAAATTCTGGAAATTGGGCAAGTAATAGCGGTATGGTTATCCCTCAAAACCAATGGAGTTATGTCGCGCTTGTCATTACTCCCGACGGAGCAACTATGTATCTAAACGATGAAAAATACACGCATAACATTCCTTTAGATCCCGGAAATATCACCGATTTATACATTGGTTACGGACATTACTCCAAAGCCTTCAAAGGAGAAATCGATGAACTCACCATTTGGGATAAAGCCTTGACAGATGATGAAATTTACACCTTAAAAC
>CAZMKA010000088.1:10591-15088 GCA_964566605.1 uncultured Saprospiraceae bacterium
CACATCACTAAAGACCAAGCAATCGATACCGACCCCAATCTTATCGCTTACTACCAATTCAATGAAAACGTTTTTGGGTCAACCATAAGAGATAAAGCTGGAAGCTATCACGCCACGCTTAACGAATCCGCAAGTTTAATAGAAAGTAGCGTTCCCGTTGCAGGCGGAGAAGCAGAACTAATCAATCTCGAATCAACATCCTTTATATACGACATGCCTTCCGTAGGTGCAGAATTACATTTTTCAGACTGTGATCCTTTGTCAGGAAAAGTGGTTGTTTCCAGATTAAACTCGGCACCAGACACTTCTTCAAACACAGAAATATCCAATCAATATTGGATAATCAATAGTTTAACTGATGCGAATGAAGGCTTTGCTTTTCTCGATTCAATCAAATTAACAACAACAGATTCCACTTTTATTTCTAGTATAATTAATCCAAGCGATGCGATTATTCATACAAGAAATGAACGCGAGGAAGGAACGAATTGGTCAGCTAATACCAACGCGCTTTCTTTGACTAATTATCAAGTAACTTATGACATATCAGCAAGAATTACTGGTGATCAACAAATCGTTTTATCCAACGGCGCTGAAGGAATAAATGCCGATAAGCCTGTGAAACCTTGTACCGTAGATTCAATACCAGGAAAATTACTAGAGCTACCTGGAAATTCAGGAGATTATGCTGTAATTCCTCCTCTGAATTTAAATACAAATACCATCACAATGACTGCTTGGATTAAACCGAATGGTCAACAAAATGATTGGGCAGGAATTTTATTTTCACGTGGTAATTCAACAACTACTGGAATAAGTATAAGATCCGATAATGAATTACGCTATCACTGGAATGGTGATGGGTGGAGTTGGTCAAGTGGTGCATATGCTCCTTTAAATGAATGGAGTCATGTAGCCTTCGTCATAGAACCTACCCAAACAACCATTTACTTGAATGGAGTCGCGTTTTCACGACAGGTTTCTAATGTGATAGAAGCTTTCGATGCAGATCTAAGAATATGAAATGATGCAAATAGTGGAAGTAGAACTTTTGATGGACAGATTGATGAGGTGTGTATATGGAATCGCGTATTATCTCAAGATGAAATCAGATTATTGCGACACCTTACCAAAGATAAAATCATAGAAACCGATAATGATTTAATGGTATATCTACAATTCAACGAAGATTCCGGAACCATATATGATAAATCAAACAACACTAATAATTCGACGCTGAATGGATCTTCAGAAAGAGTAATATCTACTGCTCCAGTCGGTGGAGGTCTAAGTGAAAAATTGACGGTTATAAATCCTGGGACATATTCTTCCATAAGCGGAGTGCAACTAGAATTTGACGAAGAAGGAACGTTACCAAACGGAGACCTCATCTTTACTAGAATTAATCTTCGTCCTGACACCATCACGTATTTATATCCATCTTCTAAATCATATTGGATCATTAATAACTATGGAAGCAATCAAAGTTTTAGTAGTTTAACACGGATGACATTTGAAGATTCTGGCATTCTTACATCGTTTAGTTCTATAACCGACTATCGTCTTTTATCAAGAACAGAAAATGCAGATGGTCCTTTATGGAATAACGAAGCCTTTTCAAGTAATAAGACTCTTTCTCAAGATCTCATTACATTCGAAACAGGCTTATCTATAAATACATTTGGTCAATATGTTCTCTTGAATAATTTTGCCAAAGGTTGGATCGGTGTTGATGATACAGAATGGAGTAATCCATTGAACTGGGGAGGAGGAATTGTTCCTACAATATCAGACGAGGTCATTATACCTGCTTATACACCATTTAGTCCATTCGTAACTACACCTGTGCAAATTAAGAGTTTATTAATTCAGAATGAAGCAGAAGTGAAAGTAACAACAGGAAGCGTAGGTTTAAATTAGTAATGTGATAAATAATAATTTCATATTGATTTGGGAACGTGAGGTAATTACAATTCCAATATAGAATTGGGTTTTGCTTTTAGTTTTTAAATGTATCTAAGAGCCTAATTCTTAAGCCTTTCTCTCAATCTTTTCTCAAACCAAATTTTATCTAAC
Source organism: uncultured Saprospiraceae bacterium (assembly GCA_964566605.1). GTDB lineage: Bacteria > Bacteroidota > Bacteroidia > Chitinophagales > Saprospiraceae > JAHDFB01. The sequence continues at coordinate 12,668 of CAZMKA010000088.1, forward strand.
TTTACCTCATCAATAAAACGATCTAATGAGCGACAACAAAATCATAGAATGCGTACCGAATTTTAGCGAAGGACGAGATCTTTCGGTTATCCGAAAAATTACGGATGAAATAGAAAAAGTAGAAGGCGTTACGCTTTTGGACGTAGATCCAGGAAAAGCTACAAATCGTACAGTTGTTACTTTCGTGGGACATCCTGATGCAGTTATAGAAGGCGCTTTTCAAGCCATCAAAAAGGCGATGGAAGTAATTGATATGTCAAAGCATTCAGGCGAACATCCTCGTATGGGTGCAACGGATGTGTGTCCTATGATTCCTATTTCTGGCGTTTCGATGGAAGAGGCTGTGGAATATGCGAACATATTAGGAAAGCGTGTAGGAGAGGAACTTGGTCTTCCTATTTTTATGTACGAAAGTGCAGCAAAAGAAGAGAAAAGAAAAAATTTAGCGAGTATTCGTGCGGGTGAATATGAGGGAATGGAAAAGAAAATCCTTGATCCAGCTTGGAAGCCAGACTATGGTCCAGCGAAGTTTTTACCCGCAAGTGGTGCGACGGTCATTGGAGCTCGAGATTTCCTTATCGCATACAATGTAAACCTGAATACGAAAAGTACAAGACGTGCTAATTCTGTCGCTTTTGACGTACGAGAAAATGGTCGTGTCAAAAGAGAAGGCAATCCCATTACTGGTAAAATCGTCGAGGAAAATGGTGTTCCTGTTCGTGTTCCTGGTGCTTGTAAATCCGTAAAAGCAATTGGTTGGTTTATCGAAGAATACGACCTTGCGCAAATCTCAATGAACCTTACAGACATCAATGTAACCCCTTTACACATTGCGTTTGAAGAGTGTAGAAAAAGTGCGAATAATAGAGGTTTACGTGTTACCGGGTCAGAACTTGTGGGTCTTATGCCTTTGAAAGTTATAACTGATGCTGGGAAATTTTTCCTTGAAAAACAAGGTCGTTCAACAGGTGTTTCCGAAGAAGAAATTATTCATATTGCCGTCAAGTCACTCGGTCTCGATGAACTTGGACCATTCGATCCTCGTAAGAAGATCATTGAATACGTGATGAAGGACAAAGAGGAGAGTTTGATAACGATGAATCTGCGCGAATTTGCCAATGAAACAGCGAGCGAAAGTGCTGCTCCAGGAGGAGGTAGTATTTCTGCTTATTGTGGTGCTTTGGGTATTTCATTAGCTACGATGGTAACGAATCTGAGCGCGAATAAAAGAGGATGGGATGAGCGTGTTCCTTACTTTGCGGAGGTAGGTGAAAAGGGTCAGGCCCTAAAGGATAACTTGCTTGAATTAGTTGATAAAGATACAGATGCTTTCAACCAAATTATGGCAGCTATCAAAATGCCGAAATCTTCCGATGAGGAAAAAGCAGCTCGTTCTGCTGCATTAATTGCTTCGACGAAAAACGCGATTGAAGTTCCACTAAAAGTAATGAAAACGGCTTACGAAAATTATGCTGTTTTGCGTGAAATGGCTAATAATGGAAATCCTGCATCTGCGAGTGATGTTGGTGTTGGTGCATTATGTACGCATACGGCAATTGAAGGAGCATTCTTGAATGTGAAGATTAATCTTCCAGGAATTAAGGACCAAGATTATGTCAAAGATATCATGGATCAAGCAGGAAAAATTAGCGCTTCTTCAGTCAATGAAAAAGATGAGATTCTGAAAATCGTGGAATCAAAACTATAGATGAAAATCGGCTCAGACATTCTCTGTGTTCATTACTATTATCCGCCCATTCGGTCGGGTGGTGTGTTGCGTAATTATTATATGAGTCGGGCTTTCGCCCAAATGTTTGATCGTGTGCACATCATCACCACTTCCAATGTTGAAGTCATGGCAAACGAGGAACTTCCTTTGCCTGATAACGTGATCATTTACAAAGCATCAACCAAAGATTTTCGCAGTGTTGTGACGAGTGGAAATCACTTGTCGATGAAAAAGAAAAACAGTGCTTTGTTCAAGGCATTGTCCAAATTAAAAAAGACTTTACCTTTTCATTTTTATTTGGATGAAGGAGGACCGCGGTATATTAAATCTGCGATAAATCTTGGGAAAGAGATTGTAGAGAAATACGAAGTTAGTCATCTGTATTCTTCCTTCATGCCTTATGCTGATCATAAGATAGCGAGCGTTTTGAAACGTGATTTTCCGAGTATTAAATGGTATGCTGACTTTAGAGATTTACAAGTTGAACCAGAGTATAAAAATGTATTTTTCGAAGGTTGGAATAGAAAACAGGAACGAAAGATATTGGAAGGTGCGGATAAAGTATCTACAATATCGGAAGGATTAGCTAAGCATATAAGAGCTTTACATGATGATGTAATTTCTCTTCCAAGGGGCGTGATTATGAGAGAGGAGAAAAAGAGTGTTTCGAAAGTGTTTACTATGGTTTATAC
>CAZMKA010000089.1:0-15088 GCA_964566605.1 uncultured Saprospiraceae bacterium
ACATTGTTCAATGCATCAGTATTTGGTCCATCAATAATTCCGGAGATAGTAACCGTGTAATCGATTATATCTGCAGCTGTTTGAAATTGAAACCAAACATCATTTGATGGTGGGAAACTAACAAAACAGTCAGGTTGATTATTCGCACCAATGTCAGTAGGTGTGGCATCAATATTAGTATAAGCTACACTATCGCATATAGGAGCAACACCAAGGTCAATAATACCGGCGCAGTCATCATTTGATGGTTGTGCGTAGCTGTTAAAAGAAAGTAGTAGTAGAAAGACTAGACTAAGTATATATTTCATCGACATTCAATAAGTTCTAGATAAGATGGTTTGACTTGTATTTATAAAGCTAAATATAGAACCATTTTCCATGGTTTCTGCAACAATAATAAATAAATTAAAGTAAAACTTATTACAATATATGTCAATTACACTTAGCTAACTCATTTTTTACTTCTTGAAGACTATTATATTTCTTTTCTGAAGTGTATTTCCAATCAAGGAAATTTGTAAGGTTAACGATGTCGATATCCGTTAAAATATCATTTGGAGGCATGGCTGTAGTATATTCCACTCCCTTATAATTTAATGTATCATTTAGTCCATTTCGGATAGCACAAATCATTTTGGATTGATACTCAGTGTAGAGTTCTTTTGTAATAGGCGGGTATAGTTTTCGCATGCCTTCGCCATCTTTTCCATGGCAATTACTACAATGTGTGACGTACAATTTTTCCCCTTTTTTAAAAGGCGTTTGACAAGAAATAAAAAGACATAAGATCAAGATAACCTTAAGATGCTTCATATTCCTTTATTAATTTTTCAATGTCTTCTATAAATCGTTCAACTTCTTCTACATCTGTTCCATCAGCGAAAGAACGAACTCTTCCTTCTTTGTCAACGAGTACAATCTTACCTGAATGATTTATTCCTCCTGGTGCTTCATCATCTTCTATAACGATATTAAAATAATTCTCAGCCAAGTTATGAAGCTCCTCTTTTTTTCCTGTCAGGAGGTTCCATTTCGGGCTTTTAACCTCGAGGTTTTCAGCATAAATCCTTAAAGCTTCAATGCTATCTCTTTTGGGATCAAGTGTAAATGATGTTAATGTAATAAGATTATTATCTTCATATTTATCGTAAATACTTACCATGTTCCCCATAACTGTAGGACAAATCGTAGGGCAAGTAGTGAAAAAGAAATCAGCTATTTGGATTTTGCCCTTGTACATTTCTTGAGTGACTTTCTCACCATTCTGATTGTAAAAGAAGAAATCATTAACGGTGTGATAAACTTTTTTTCCATTAACGATTTGGGTTTGACCCAAAAAAGGTAGAGGTTTATCATTTTTGCATGAAAAGCATATTGCAAAGCATAGAATTAATAGAAAAGTGTACTTCATTTAATTTTTATTGATTTTAATAAAGCTAATCTCTTTTTAGAAACATTATTGCAAAAGTAAATGTTTATTATCTAACTTCAGCTTTAGTTTTTGTGAATGGTTAGTTAATGAAATGAATAGAGTAAAATGAGAAAGGAGACTTCAATAATGTGGTTCAGACAAGATTTAAGACTTCATGATAATGAAGCCTTGTGGGAAGCTAGTAGAACAGCGGATGAGATTATTCCTATTTATGTTTTTGACGAAAGGGTTTTCAATGGTAAAACAAGTTTCGGTTTCAATAAAACTGGTAGTTTTCGAGCTCAATTTATTATAGAATCCGTTGAAAATTTAAGAGCCTCATTACAAAAGAAGAATTTAGAACTAGTAGTTAGAGTAGGGAAGCCTGAAGAAATCATTTCTGAAATAGCTAAAGAGCATTCTGTTTCATGGGTATATTGTAACAGAGAAAGAACTTACGAAGAAGTTAAAGTCCAAAATTCACTTGAAGCTAATTTATGGCATCATGGAATAGAACTAAGATATTCTCGGGGTAAAATGCTTTATTATACTGCTGATTTACCTTTTCCTATATCACATACACCGGATGTATTTACAGCTTTCAGGAAGGAAGTAGAGCGATTTATTTCTGTGCGTGAACCTTTGGCAAGTGAAAGGCTTCAGCTAAAACCCATACCTCATGGAATTGAGAACGGAGAAATTCCAACATTAAAAGATTTTGGGCTTAAGCCAAAAAAAGCTTCAAAAATCCAAATAAAAGGAGGAGAGACTGAAGCTTTAGCTAGACTAAGGTATTATCTTTGGGAAACAGATTTTGTTTCAAGTTATAAAAAGACAAGAAACGGATTGCTAGGGAGTGATTACAGTACCAAATTTTCGGCTTACTTGAGTCAAGGCTGTCTTTCTCCGAAGAAGATATATTCGGAAATTAAAGCATACGAAGATGAGCGCATTTCCAATGATTCAACTTACTGGGTTGTATTCGAATTATTGTGGAGAGATTTCTTCCGATTAATGGGAAAAAAACACGGTAATACAATTTTTAAAGTAAGTGGACCAAAACAAAATGCACAAGCGATTGATAATGTGGATTGGGAAAAATTTGAAGCATGGAAAAATGGAGAAACAGGAATACCTTTTATCGATGCTAACATGAAAGAGTTGAATGCAACTGGATTTATGTCCAACCGTGGAAGACAGAATGTTGCTAGTTTTCTTGTGAATGATTTGAATTTGAATTGGCTTTTGGGAGCTGAATACTTCGAAAGTTTATTGCTTGATTATGATCCTTGCAGTAATTATGGAAATTGGAATTACATTGCAGGTGTAGGCAGTGATCCGCGAAGTGATCGATATTTTAATATATATTCTCAAGCTAAACGCTATGATCCCAAAGGAGAATTCGTCAAACACTGGATACCAGTTCTAGGTAAATTGCCAGAAAATCAAGTACACTTACCTCATCGAGTTGATGGTAAAGTGTTAAACATTGCAGGGGTAAATATCGGTGAAAATTATCCTGAACCCATTATCAATACTGCCAAATGGAATTAGTTTTCGATTCGAATTTCTAACTCTTTATCATGAACTTTCGACTTTAGAAAATTTTCTAATTGGGTTCTATTCTGATTAGTAAAACGAGTCCCTATGGAAGTTTTTACAATAACTGCAAACTTTCTTCGATTTAATGAATCTGAGGGGTTAACTAACGTTCCCAAAAGTACGTTTTCAACATTTTTATATAGACTTTTAATCTCTTTGTCAAGTTGGGAGACGAATAATGAATCAGACACATGATCTTTTAGCAACTCGATTCTTTGAGTTTCAGCCTCGCGCTCTTGATTGCTGATTTCTATTAACTCTTGGAATTTTTCTTGATTCGATTTTTCCAATGAATTGATTTTGTCCAGATTGACTTCACTTGAATTTATAATCAAAACATTCCAATTATCTAAACCTCTGTTTGCAAGTTTATCTTCATAATAGACTTCGTCTTCTTGCGTAATTTCATTCTTATACACTTGAATAGCCAATGTTGAAGTACTATCAGTTTCATATATTTTATAGCTATCAATATACATTTCATTTTCACCGAAATCGTTTGCGAAAAATTCTTTAATTGTATTTTCCGTATTCGTTTTTTGAAGAGATTTTCCAAGAATGTAAAAACTAGGAATTACCATTAATAGTCCAAATATTAATACAATGATTCGGTTACGAACACGCTCTTTTCTATTTAAATATCTTCTATAAGGGAAACGTAAATAACGAACGATTACATAGGTAGATATTGATATAAAACTGGTGTTCATAATGAACAAGTAAAAGGAGCTAAGTGCAAAACTCCATTCTCCATTAGCAATACTATGTCCAGTAACACATAATGGAGGCATCAATGCTGTAGCGATCGCGACACCTGGTAAAGTTGTAGAAATATCTTTTCTAGCAATGGAAATAATTCCAGCGAGCCCACCGAATATAGCCACAAAAACATCAAGTGTATTCGGTTCCGTTCGTGATTCAATGGCAGGTGTAAAATCCCCAAAAGGTGTCAGTAAAAAATAAACTGAACTAGTAATCAAAGCAATAAGTATCGCAGCTGAAAAATGAATAAATGATTTTTTAAGTACCTCTTTGTCATTGATACCTATACCTAATCCTATTCCTAGAATAGGGGACATGAGAGGTGAAATAAGCATGGCTCCTATGATAACAGCATCGGAATTTCTATCAAGTCCTATAGATGCGATAATAATGGAGCACATAAGCATCCAAGCATTAGCACCTGCCATTGACTTTTTATCCTTAATCTCTTGGATTGCAGCTTTCTTGTCGACACCATGTTTAAGATCAAGAATACCTACAATAAGGTTTTTAATGTAAGTTAAACCATAAGTTTGTTTTACATCACCGTTTTGATTTGAATTATTCGACTTTGGATTTGTCATATTAGTTCATAATTAATCCGTCTTGCATGATCAATTTACGATCACTCAACTTTCCTATTTCATTATTATGTGTAACGATAACAAAACTTTGAGAAAAATCATCTCTCATTTTTTGAAAAAGTTGATGAAGTTCTTCGGAATTCTCTTGATCGAGATTACCTGATGGTTCGTCAGCGAAAATAATTACAGGCTCATTAATAAGTGCTCTTGCAACTGCTACACGTTGTTGTTCTCCACCGGAAAGTTGTCCTGGTTTATGGTCAAGACGGTTTGATAATCCAAGGTAATCTAGTAGTTCTTTTGCTTTTTCTTGATAGAAGCCAGCACTAGCTTTAGCTATATAAGCGGGAATAAGCACATTTTCCAATGCAGTAAATTCATTAAGTAAATGATGGAATTGAAATATGAAGCCTATTTTTTGATTTCTAAATCTGGCAATTGCTTTCTTATTGAATGCATCTACATCTTGATTTTCAATAAGCAAACTGCCTTTATCTTTAGTATCAAGCGTACCTAGGATTTGTAATAAAGTTGATTTTCCCGACCCTGATTTACCCATTATGGATACAATCTCTTTTTCGTAAATATCAATATCAATTCCTTTCAAAACTTCTAAAGTTCCAAATGACTTATGGATGTTTTTAGCAGATAAAATTACATTGTTCAAAATGTGAAATATTTAACATAATGCTAATATGTAGAAAATCAACTACTTATAAAGCAAGATTTTATTTATATAATTTTTTTTAGGAATTTATTAACATAAGTGGAAATAAATCCGTTTCTATTAAAGTTAATATATGTGTCGAGATCAAAGGTAACTAAACATGATTTAAAAGGATAGCATTTAATGAATATTAAATTAATGTTATAAAATTTAAAAATCTCCCTACTTTCTTCGACAAATAATTTTTTGCAATAACTTTGCTCCTTAAAACAGACTACTATATCTTTTATGAAGATACTTCAACTGTGTAAAAAATTTCCGTACCCTCTAAAAGATGGCGAGTCGATAGCTGTTACCTATCTTTCCAAGGCCTTACATGAATTAGGTTGTGAAATTACTTTGCTTTGTATGAACACAAAGAAACATTACACAGATATAAAAACTCTTCCTCAAGATTTCAATCATTACAAAGAGATTCACGTAACGGATTTGGATAATTCAATCAAGCCAGTTGACGCATTTAAAAATCTATTTTCTAAGGATTCTTACCATGTGTCAAGATTTGTTTGTTCTAGCTTTGAAAACAAGTTAATACAACTATTGGATAATAATACCTATGATATTATTCAGTTGGAAACACTCTATTTAGCTCCTTATGTTGATGTTATTCGTAAACATAGTGATGCACTTATTACGATGAGAGCTCATAATGTAGAGCATGAAATATGGGAGAGAATTAAGAATAACACCAAGTTGTTACCTAAAAAATGGTATATCTCTTATTTGACTAAGAAGTTGAAGAGATTTGAAATAGACCATTTAAATGAATACGATTATTTGATAGCAGTTACCGATAAAGACTTGTCAAAGTTCAAAAATCTTGGCTATAAAAACGGAGCGATTGCATCACCAATAGGAATTGATGTGTCCGCATACAATGGCAGTACTGTAGATGCTACAACTGATTCCATGTGCTTTATCGGCTCATTGGATTGGATGCCGAATCTTGAAGGAATAGATTGGTTTATCAAGAATGTGTGGGAAGGAGTGAAAGAAAATGATAAAAATATTGAACTTCATATAGCGGGTAGGAATACGCCAAATTCTATGCGTGCCATAAAGGATAATCGCCTTAAAATTCATGGTGAAGTTCCTTCAGCAATTAACTTTATAAAGTCTCATCCTATTATGTTAGTGCCATTATTTAGTGGTAGTGGTATGCGCGTAAAGATACTTGAAGGATTAGCACTAGGTAGGATTGTAATCACTACATCACTTGGTCTTGAAGGTATTGATGCCCAACATAAACAAGAAGTTTTAATCGCGGATACTACGGAAGAATTTATAGAGTGTATTGAGTTTTATAAAAAACATCCACAGAAGGTTAAAGAGATGTCTGCGAGAGCAATGACTTTCGTCAAAAAATATTACAACAATCACCAGAATGCTCACGACTTGAAGTCACTTTATTCAACATTGTTAAAAAAATACAAGTTGCCTACAACATTCTTGAAGTAGGCTAGACTATATCTATAGATAAGTTTCGTTTCACAATAGTTTTTCAAATTCATAATTTGGGTTATTAAGCTTCATTTTTGTCTGATTAAGTACTAGTTTTGCAGAATGAGCGTAAAGCCAACTTTAGTTGTTCTAAGTCCACGATTTCCATACCCTATAGAGAAGGGCGATAAGTTGAGGTTGTATTACCAACTTAAGGCTCTAGTTGAGGTGTTTCAAGTACATTTAATTTCCCTTTCCGATGTAAAAATAGACCAATCTCATATTGATGTTATCAATGCACTAGTGCATAAAAACCACATACTTTATCAATCCTCACATCGACTTTTCAAAGGAATAATAAAATTTGTTTTTGGTAGAAAACCTATACAAGTTAATTATTACAACGAACGTACTATTAAAAAACAAGTGAAAGAACTAATCGAAAAAATATCACCTGATTTAGTATATGTTCAATTGGTTCGAATAGCACATATGGTTGAAGATTTTGATGGGTTAAAAGCGATAGATTATATGGATGCGATGTCCTTGAATATGAAAAGAGAAGCTAGTTTTAAAAGCTATTTTTTACGCAAAGTTTTTGGGCTTGAAGCCCAAAGAATATTAAAGCTTGAAATTGCAATCAATAAACTATTCGATAAGAAGTTTATTATATCGGAACCCGACAAGCAATACTTAGCGGATCAAGGAGTAAATGATTTACAAGTTCTAAGAAATGGCGTAGATGTTGATTTTTTCTTACCTGAAAAGGCACAATTAAAAGAACAAATATACGATATGGCATTCGTAGGAAACATGGGCTATTTGCCGAATGTGCTGGCAGCTGAATTCCTCGTTAATAAAGTATTACCTGGCTTGCCAAAAGCTTATAGAGTATTAATCGCAGGAGCAAGGCCACATAAGCGTGTGTTGAACCTCGCTTCTGAACAAGTTAAAATTTCTGGATGGGTTGATGATATTCGTGATGCATATCTTTCTGCAAAAATAATAGTTGCGCCTATTTTTTCAGGTGCTGGACAGCAAAATAAGATTCTCGAGGCAATGTCATTAGGTAAAGTATGTATTACATCAACTCAAGTGAATAAAGCCATTGGTGCAAAAGAGCGAGAAGAGGTGTATATCGCCGATTCTGCAAGAGAATTTAAAGAAACAATAGAGTATTTATTGAATAATCCTGATTTATGTATTGAAAAAGGAAAAAATGCACGTAATTTTGTGGTAAATAATTTTCAATGGGAATCTGCTGGAAACTTGCTGAATAAAAATTTGTTGCAATTAGTAAAATAATATTATGATTTCGATGGACGAGAAAATAAAACTAGATACAATTCCTGATGCTATTGATGCGATCAAGAGAGGAGAAGTTATTATAGTAGTTGATGATGAAGATAGAGAAAATGAAGGTGACTTTATATGTGCTGCGGAAACAATTACTCCTGAAATCATAAATTTCATGGCTTCCCAGGGTAGAGGTTTGATTTGTACTCCTGTAAAAGAAAGTCTAGCTGATAAGCTTGAGTTGACTCCTATGGTAAGCAACAATACCGCTTTGCATGAGACGGCATTTACTGTTTCTATCGATTACTTGAAGAAAGGATGTTCTACTGGAATTTCAGCTTATGATAGAGCAACTGGAATTAAAGCACTTACTGAAGATGATACGGTTGCTACAGATTATGCTAGACCTGGTCATATTTTTCCTTTGCGAGCAAAAGAGGGAGGAGTGCTGAGAAGAACAGGACATACAGAAGCAGCCGTTGATCTTGCACAAATGGCAGGATTTTTTCCAGCTGGTGTATTAGTTGAAATTTTGAACGAAGATGGCAGTATGGCTAGACTTCCACAACTTGCAGTTATTGCCAAAAAACATAATCTCAAATTAATTTCCATCACGGACCTTGTTTCTTACAGAATGACAACTGAACTTTTTGTGAATAAAGAATTCGAGACGACTCTACAAACGAAATATGGTGAACTTAAAGCTATTGCATTTACCCAAGTTACAACTAATGATACTCATATCGCAATCATCAAAGGTGACTTAAAAAGTACAGAAAAAGCGCTTATAAGAGTTCATTCTAGTAGTGAAACAGGTGATATCGTTTCTCACTTGTTCGGAGATGGGGGTAAAGTGGTAGAAAAAGCATTAAGGAAAATTGAAGAAGAGGGCACAGGTGTTTTTCTTTATATGAGACATGGTGAAAAAGGAGAGTCAATAATAAATAAGCTAAAGGAAATAGATAAAGATCCTACAAATGATCCTTTGAAATCTAGTGTTCAACGTGATTTTGGGGTCGGAGCCCAAATTTTAAGAGAACTTGGTGTAACTAAAATAAAACTTCTTACAAATAGCCCTAAAAAGAGAATTGCTCTCGATGGTTATGGCTTATCCATAGAAGAATTTGTTCCTTTTAACTAGAATCAAATTTCATTTTAACTTATATAGATTGGACTTTATAATGGGAGGAAAATTAAGTTTTATCCTAATACCATTTCTATTTTAATTAATTGGTTTAGATTTCAAAGATATCATTTCGATATTGAGGCAGAAAACGCAGGCATATTATTAGATATGACGAATGATCGACTGGTCTTGCCTTAGCAAGAATTTCGAGGTTGAAGTCGAAATACTTGTACTGAGCTTTTTGTCGAAGTAAGAAGAGAACTGAAACTTGATGTTTCAGATGGGTAGAACAAAGAAAGTAAGATGATATACTGGATTTTATCTTACAAATTAGAGTAGAAATGGTATTCAATACTCTTCGTCGAAAATGCTCAACAGGACTAAGGCTTTACAATTGTTCTCCTTTTTTCGTTTTCTCCCTTAGATGCTGGATATTCAATATTACATTTATTATGAAATGTTAATATTTTAGGATAAGAAACTAATTGCTATAAAATATTGTCTCAGTAATCAGATTGCATTGGTATGGCAATCCATTATGTCAATTGATACAATTTCGCATCAAATTCTGTAATATTTGACGGAATGGGTGTAAGCTTCAACGGTGACGTTGGGGCTTTGTTATTTTTAGAACTCAGGACACCATGCACTGTCTTCAATAACTTCTCCAGTATAGCTTACTGAAAATTCAAGAATCCCAATACCTTGATAAGCATTTGAAACATCGTGTGTATTAACATCGTAAGAAATTCCTAGTAACATATCATTGACTTCAAAACCAAAGAAGGGCGTAAAATGAGCTAATTCAAAACTTGCAGTTGTGTTTGAAACTCTAGCAAAAAGGCCAAGATGTACTGCTGACTTATTAAATGTGTTAAGATCATATCTTAAAGTAGATCCTGTAAATATCTGTGTTGAACTAGGGCCTTGGGTTTTGAAAATTAATCTTGGACTAATACTTATTGCATAACTTAATTGATGTCTAGTTATTATTTGTAACCCGAGTAATATACCTGCTCTATTTACAGTAACTAAATCAGGGTCTTGACTTTCACTTCTTCGCCAAAAACTAACATTTGGGTTAGTTAAATGCTTTGCAGTAAGACCGATATTCATATCGTTCTTTTTATTTAGTTCAGAAAAGTAATTAATTCCCATTGAATAATCTCCATAGCCAAAATTGTTTGGTTCAAGAATTTCATTTGTACTTCCTCCGAAATTATTTATTCCATTAAACTCATCTTCGAAATTCAAGTTTTCGTAATTTAAGTTCTTTTGTGTTAGTCCTACTTCAAAACCTATACTGAGATAACTTTTGCTAAATTCTGTTAGTGATTTATGAAATGCAAAGAATGTAGAAATGGCATTTGTATTATGCTCTATAATTGATGTTCTATCCGAAAAGAATTTTAATCCAGCAGCTCCATAGTCATTATTTTTCTTTTCTCTTCCTAGTCTAAATTTGTATTCTCCATTAAAAGCATACGTTGCAATAGGAACCGGACTTGCTGTTCTCCAAGCATCTCTATAAACTGTACCTACTCTATAGGTTCCATTAAAGTTACCAGCTAATGCAGGATTTAAGTTTAAGGGAGTTGCATATTGTTGAGAAAAGTCGGGGTCTTGAGCTTGTCCTAAGAAGGGTAGAAGGAATAAAAAAATGACTATTCTATACATATTCATAAAATCAATTTGAGCAAAGGTACAAAGCAAGAACGGAAAAATGTGCTTTTCATTTCATAAGCTGTATAAAAATGGTATAGTTTATGCAGTAATGTATATGTTAATCGATAGAATAATTAATGGCCAAGAGCAAGAAAAGTCTTAAAAAGATACCTAGAGGGCAATTACCCTTTGGGGTTTGTGTCGTTGCAGTTGCTCCTGTAAGACGGCAACCATCCGATACTGCAGAAATGGTTACGCAATTACTTTTTGGGGAAACCCTAAAAGTTATAGTCAAAAAGCATAATTCCTGGATGAAGATTAAATGCAGACATGATGGCTATGTTGGTTGGATTGATTCAAAACAAGTTGTTCGTGTTACAGAAGAAGAATGTTTATCTTATGAGAAGGACCCTATTTATAGTATGGACTTGGCAGGAATGATTTCCTCTTCAAAAGAAGCTTTTCCTATTTTATTGGGAAGTAGATTGCCACTATTTGATGGGATGCATCTTTATGCTCATGATGAAAAATACCTTTATAATGGTGCTGTTGTTTCGCCTGATCCTCAACAAGTAATTGAAGAAGAATATTTCGAACGGATAGTTAAGAAATTTATTCATGCACCATATTTGTGGGGAGGTCGATCTATATTTGGTATAGATTGTAGTGGCTTTACACAAGTTGTCTTCTCATTACTAGGTACTCAGTTACCACGTGATGCTTATCAGCAAGTTGATTGCGGAGAGGTAATTGATTTCGTAAATATGTCCAGTCCTGGTGATTTAGCTTTTTTTGAGAATGAAAATGGTAAAATTACACATGTAGGAATACTTCTAAGAGATGGTAAAATTATTCATGCATCAGGTCAAGTTCGAATTGATTCAATTGATCAAGAAGGAATTTACGATAAAGAGAAAAGGAAGTACACACATAAGTTTCGAGTTGCTAAAAGAATCTTATCTTTGAGGCTTAATTCGGAAAAATAAATGGATACAAAAAATAACATTCTTGAAACTATTGGTAACACACCTTTAGTGAAATTAAACAAACTTACTTCTCATCTTCCATGCAACATATATGTTAAGGTTGAATCTTTCAATCCTGGACATTCTATAAAGGATAGAATGGGATTAAAAATGGTAGAGGATGCAATCGATCAAGGTCGCATTAAACCAGGAGGAACATTTATAGAATGTACAAGTGGTAATACAGGTATGGGTATTGCACTCGCTGCTGTAGTTAAAGGATACAAATGCATTTTCACTACTTCCGACAAACAATCAAAAGAGAAGATTGACATTCTAAAAGCAATGGGTGCTGAAGTAATCGTATGTCCTACGAATGTAACTCCAGATGATCCAAGATCTTATTATAGTGTCGCTGAAAAGCTTTCTAAAGAAATCCCAAATTCATGTTGGTTGAATCAATATGATAATCTAAGTAATACTCAAGCACATTACGAGTCTACTGGTCCTGAACTTTGGAAGCAAACCGAAGGAAAAATTACTCACTTAGTAGTGGGTGTAGGAACAGGAGGAACAATCAGTGGAACAGGTAAATACCTTAAGGAACAAAATCCCAATGTAAAGCTATGGGGAATTGATACATATGGTAGCGTATTCAAGAAGTACAAAGAGACGGGAGAGTTTGATGAGAAAGAAATTTATCCATATATCACTGAAGGAATAGGAGAGGACATTCTGCCTAAAAACGTAAATTTCGATCTTATTGATCATTTTGAGAAAGTGTCGGATAAAGATGGAGCAGTATATACGAGAAGGTTAGCAAAAGAAGAAGGAATTATGATGGGTTATTCAGCGGGCTCTGCTATTGCTGGATTAATCCAATTAAAAGATAAATTGACACCTGATGATGTAGTCGTTGTAATTTTACATGATCATGGTAGTAGATATGTAGGGAAGGTTTATAACGATGATTGGATGCGTGAAAGGGGTTTCCTTGATGATGAATTAAAAGTGAAAGATCTTGTTCGAATGAAAGCAGCTCATGATTTCATGAGTATATCAAAAGAAACGAAAGTCAAAGAGGCATTATCTATGATGAAAGATAATGATATTTCTCAGTTGCCAGTAGTAGAGAGTGGTGAAGTAGTTGGTTCAGTAACTGAAGCTGCTGTTCTGAATTACTTATTGGATAGTCCAATGAAGAATGCGGATCAAGGAGTTTCAGAAATTATGGGAGAAGCTTTTCCATTTGTAGAAGGAGATCTAGCTTGCAAGTCATTGAATAGATTTATAAATAAAGATACACCTGCGGTATTGACAAAAGATGCAAAAGGTGATATCACAATTATAACGCAGTACGATATTATACAGGCTTTGTAATTAGTAATTAGTAATTAACAATTAGTAATTAGTAATACTGGTGTGATGTAAGAACGTGGTGTGGTAATTACAATTAGTAATTAATAATACTGTTGTGATGTGGGAACGTGGCGTGTTAATTACAATTAGTAATTATATAATATTGGTGTTATGTGGGAAGTGGTGTGACAATTAACAAATAGTAATGGTAGTATGATGTGGGAATATGGTGTGACTTTTATATTATTCATTATTCATTACTCATTACTCATTACTCATTACTCATTATTCATTACTAATTACACATTACTAATTACACATTATTAATTACACATTACTCATTATATAATTATTAACTATTAACAACATATTTTAAACAAGGGATAAATCTATGGGAACAAGTTCGGTTATAGATTATATAAAGGATGTATTAAAAAATATGCCGGCGGGTTGGTTGGAAATCACGACACATCGATTAGATATTTACAACGAGCAACGTGCGAAAGTGGAATTTATAGAGCAATTCGATACGTTATACGCTGAAGGAAATGCCGCAACTTCGGATCTTGATGTGATTCCAACTGCCTATGATTATATCCGATTGGGTCATCCATTGTCTTGTGTATTGGAATGGGTGATTGCTAAGGAGCATGGCATTGATTCTACCCATGTTATTAGTTTTTCTTCTCAAACTATAGGTCTATTAGCTGTTCTTCGGAAGAATTTGTTGGATGGAAAAAAGACCCGAATTAATCATGTAGATAAATTACCTAATGCATTTGACGAAGAGTTGCTAAAAAAAGTATATGGATACAACTTCGAATTAAAACAAGTTACTGGAGTAGAAGAAGTAGAAGCTTTTGACGGAAGTCAAATTCTTATTGCGAAAAAATCAAACATCACAAAATTTGATGTAGATGCGGGTGTAGATTTTGTAGTCAATACGCATCCGGTTTATGGAAGTATAGTTCTCGTACATGAATCGAATGCTGATTATATTTCGGCTATTCAGCATGTGAGAAGAAGAGAAACGATTGCGATGACACCTATCAATTGTCAAGCGGTATTAGAAGAGTTTATCAGTTCATATCCTGAGCGATCTATAAGTCAAGTGGAAAAAAATAAGAAGTTTGTCATAGAAAAGATTCAGGAAATTACGGATTCAGGATCCAAAGCAGTTGTAGGTTCAAGTGGACTTTCTATTCAATATGCCATCATGATGGGATTGATTCATGATGCCAATGAGCAGCATCCAGGAAAAAAGATAAAATTCGTTGTCCCACCTAATTGTTATGGAGGTACCAATGATCAAGCTCGACGAGTAGCAGCATGTCTCGATCATGTAGAGATTGTTGATTTACCAGTAGATGGAGATAACGATATGGTTCAAAGTATCCATCAGGTTCTTTCAAAAATTGCATACGAAGACGCCATACCTTATATCATAGCAGAAATTCCTACTAACCCAAGAGTCGAAGTTCCGGATCTTCAAAAATTACAAGAGGCGCTGAGTATAAAACGAAAAACAGCATCGGGTAATACAGCCATAGATCCAGTTTTTATTTTGGATCAAACATTCTGTCCAAATGTACATTTCTTAGGTGAAAATAAGATGTTATCTACGGTAAGAACTATATCATATGCTAGCGGTTCCAAGTTTCCTAGTGGTGGAAAATGCACAGCTGGTTATGCCATAGGAAATACAAAAACGACATCCTTAATGGATAAAATCGAACAGCACTTGCTCTTGTGTGATAATGAAGCGACTTCTCTTCAATACGAACTCTTAGCTCAACAGTTACCTTCCATGATTGATAGAATTCATTTGGCGTACTTGAATACGAGAAGTTTTGTGAATTTTATAAAAGAAGTACTACCAGAAGCTAAAATCAATTTTGTTTCTGAAGAATTAGCCAATCAAGGATTCACACCATCCGTTTTTTCACTTGATTTACCTACAAAAGGAGAGACAGCTGAGGATAAAGAGACTTACAAACGCGCATTGAATCATCGATTGATTCGTATGATGATCACTGAAATTCCGCTCGAAAGTAAATACTGTGTGAGTTATGGGCAACTAAAAGGTTGCTATTGGACGATTCCAGCGACATCTACACAAGGTACGACAAAGGAAGGAGATAAAGATTACAT
>CAZMKA010000090.1:0-9150 GCA_964566605.1 uncultured Saprospiraceae bacterium
ATTATTTAAGTTGAAATAAGGATGTTGGTAAGTGGAATGTTTTGGTAACTAACTGGCATAAATCGACGAGTAAGCGGTATATGAGCAAGCATAAAAAAAGCTCCATCTTTAAGAAAGATGAAGCTTAGTGATCGCTCAGGGGCTCGAACCCTGGGCCCACGCCTTAAAAGGGCGTTGCTCTACCAACTGAGCTAAGCGATCGTTTTGCAGATATATTTCAAAATGCAGCGCAAATATAAGCCCTTATTTTAATTTTAAACGACTATTTATTAATTTTTTTCTTCCCTTTTAGATTATTTTTTAATCTCAGTTTATAGTCGGGTCTTAAATTTTATTCTACAATTGAATTCTGAAAAATTTGGACTCCCTATAATTGCGTTGGTTTGGTTGACATAGTTAAGTAAAATTCCCAGCTCATTTTTATCATTAATCTTATAAGAATTATTACATCCAATTAACAAAAGATGCCTATTGAAAGCACTATTCGCATACATTACAGTATTAGCAAGTCGAATACTAGATTTTAATTTTTTCTTGAGTAATTGTTTAGAGTAGCTGTGAGATAGAGTCGTGCTCGAAAAGCCAGATAGTATATTTATATTTCGATTTATGTTCAATGCATTTGACAGATTCGAATTGTTAATGAACCTATACGTGTTATTAATATTTAGCATTACATTGTTGACTTTCTGATTTTCATCCACAATATCATTTGTTATTGTATTGAATTGTTGATAGCTGATAAAACCAGTCCATATTATTTGTTTTCTTTTCCCTTGGAGATACATTGTGTTAAATTGTATGTTCCTATTTACTTGAATTAATACAAGAGAATCATTTTCAGGTAAGGGGAGAGGATTGACGCGGAGAATATTGGTATTGCTAAAGTTAGAAAAGTTAATTCCCGCATTTAGTCGCTGATTAACTTTTAAGTTGGCATTTATCTGTCCTACAATTCTTCTCATAGAATTGTTTTCAAGATTACTTAAGTTATTTCTTTGTAAACCTAGTCGGCCTGTTACATTTAATCTTTTTTTAAGAAATGATTTATTTAAACCTGTTGTGACATTTTCAAAATCATTATTGAAGAATAAAGCACCTAGAGACTGATACCCAGGATCAACACGCTCGTGCCTTAAGTCTATTTTCCAACCTGAGACTGTAAAATTAAGACCTGTATTAAGTGCTTTATGAAAACCTGTACTATTTCTTACAGTATATAGTCCACCATAATTGTAATAAAAAGCTACTGCCTCGGATTCTTCTGTAATGGGAGTTGTAACATTTCGCGTAAGTCCACTCCATGCATATTCCCAGTCAATGTAAATGTTTTTAGAGATTGTTTTTTTACCATTAGTCGAGCTGATTATATTAGTCATTGGTGTAACATCAGGGCGAAGAATTGGCTGTGTAATTGAAAGTGGATCATCTGATGCGTAAAAGATATTTAAGAATATTTCGTCTTTAGAGTTTTGATAACCAGTTTGAACTCCCCATCCCATTCTTCTATATGTAGGATCTATGCTTGAAGAAATATCCGCAAGCATGGGATTAGCACGTTGTAATCTTCCATAAAATGTCTTTAATCGAAATTTACCTGGGTTTAATTCAAAGCCAGCGCCGTAAAAATTAGTGCCATTAAAAGTATATGGACTCATACTTAAATTACGATATCCTAAGTGAAGTTTAGCCCATTTATATGTGGGGCTCATGCCCAAAAAAGCATAGGCGGGAAGTTTTACGTTAGGTCGGTCAATCCTATGTATGATTTTGCCATCTGCAATATTTATGTTTATTGCAGTTTTGACGTTATAAATACTGGTGAATACTTGCCCATTAAGACGAAAGTCAAAAGGGTCTGCTCTTCTATCTATACCTGAAATACTATTAAATCGAAAGTCTAAGTTGAGATTTCTACCCCAATCAAATGCCTCACCTTGGAGTGTTGATTTTAATTGGTTGGCTTCTTTGATAACATCGGTGCTATTTTCTTGCGCTAGCAAGCAATGAAAAGATAGTAACATGTATACTATGAAGTAGTATTTGTTTTTCATTGTAAAGTTTTCATTATACGAATCTAAAATACTATTTTTTTAAAGCATGATGAATATTCGGGTTAATTATTTTTAGTTTATTTATAAATCATTGCGAATTCTCATTTAGAGTTGATAATGATTATTCTTTATATTCAGCCATTTTTTCACATAAAAGCATGGTTTTGGCTGGTTATTGAATTTATATCTAGCCAAAAGCTCCTTTCTTTTTTACTTTTGGCTGATTATAAAACTCATTTACTAGCAATAGTTTTCTTTTGCTAATGTTGTATTGATCTTATATATGGATATATAAATTATAGTCTTTTGTATTTAAGGCACATGCAGTAAAACTATTTCGTGTTATTTATGAGCAATTCATTACATATTCAAGCCAAAAACGAACATTTCTATCCAGAACTGGCTGATGATATCTTTTATACTCAGCCATAACTATGCAAATAAGAAGTGTTTTGGCTAGTTATAAAATTTATACTCAGCCATAATTGTTAATTTTTATGAGTTTTGGCTAAGTATAAATAACTATTGCATCTAATCAATTCTAGTGACATTTGATTATTAAGTCTGTTAAGATTGCTGTAACTTAATTATAGAATAGCTGTTTTAACGTTACTTCATTTTGCATTAATTCCTTAGAATACTCATTGGGTTTTATGCCATAAGTAGTAATCATTGTTAAAAACAGAACCTGTTTTGCATTTGATTTTAATTGATCGAATTGATGTAGTTTATTCCTCAAATTTTTAGCGTAGGCACTTGTGATTTCATATTCATTTTTAGTGAATTTTATTTCGCCTACATGTATAATCCTGTCTGCTCTTGATATCAGGATGTCAATTTGTGCCTTATCATTTTTCCATGTGCTTATATCAGAACTTATTGCTTGAAGACCAAGTGCTCTTTTGATTTGATGTGCATGGCTAAAGCATATTCGTTCGAATGCAAATCCAGACCAACTTTGCCAAGAGGGTAGGCTAACCATTTTAGTCCAATTGTCTTGTACTCTTTTACCTTTAATATTCATGAATTTCCAATAGAAAATAGTGAAGTGGTCAACGAGTTTATAATACAATCCATTAATTCTACCTTTATAAGGTATTTGTTTAGATATAAAACCTGATTTTTCAAGCTCGAAAAGCATCTTAGTTAATGTACCTCCACTATTAATTTTCGACTTTGAAATTAATTCTTTTCTTGTGTAGCCTGTTTTAGTTTTGGATAAGAGTTGTACGATCTTTTCATGTTGGCTACTATTTTTGAAAAGTGAAGAATACAATTCATCGTATTCGTTATATAGTGGGCCTGAACTATCGAAACAAACTCTATTTATAAATTGGGAAAAACTTTCTCCTTTGTGAATATAATCTAAGTAATAAGGAACTCCACCTGTGCACATATACAATTGGGTAATATCATATTTACTCCATTTTACACCTTTTTTTTGTAGGAATTTTTCAGTTTCATAGAGGTTAAATGCAGATAGATTGATATGCTGTGAAACCCTATTATGTAATGCACCTTTATTCCTTACAATATTTAATAACATCCATGAAGCTGAAGAGCCGCATATGATTAGTAAAATGTCTTTTCTTTTGCTGCAAAAGGAATTCCAGAAATTCTCAAAAGCCATTACAAATTTAGATCTAGGCGTGTCGAACCAAGGCAATTCATCAATAAATAAAACCTTTTTTCTTTTATCATTCTGTCGCTCTATAAATACACTTAGCATCTCGAAAGCTGCCATCCAACTTTCAGGAGGGGAAATAAGTGCCTCTAGGTAGCCTGCTTTTGCTAATGTGTTAGCAAAATGTTTGAGTTGATCATGCATGCTACCTTTATATAACCCAGCAATTTCGAATCTTAGCACATCTTTGAAATGCTCACGAACTAGGTATGTCTTACCTATTCTTCGTCTACCATATAGTGCAATTAGTTTAGACTGATTAGCTTGCTCATGATGCTTGAATATTTTACGTTCATTTTCTCTTCCAACTAATTCCATGATCTATGGTTTTATTTATTAACACTAATTGTATGATTATAGTCAGCCAAAACGCACTAAATATTTAATATTTGGCTGGTTATATTTATTTATAATTAGCCAAAACTAATTAAATTTTTAGATTTTGGCTGGTTACATTTCGTTTTTTACCTAGTTAAACCCTATTCTCATTGCTGTTAAGTATTTTTTGTAAAGTATAACTTGAATTTAAGTCAATACAAGCTTATCATGAATTTTCTTATTTGATATTCCTGCCAATACATACAATACATCGTACTTTGGCTAAGTATACTTCTTTATATTCAGCCATTTTTTCACATAAAAGCATGGTTTTGGCTGGTTATATAATTTATATCTAGCCAAAACCTCCCTTCTTTTTTACTTTTGGCTGATTATAAAACTCATTTACTAGCAATAGTTTTCTTATGCCATTGTTGTATTGAATCTTATACATGGACACCATAAAACTTTAATTTTCCGCCATTATAGGGTTCAATCTGTATCATTTCCAATTTAAACCAAAAACGAACATTTATATCCTGAACTAGCTGATGACAACTTTTATACTCAGCCAAAACATGCTAAATGCATTCAATTCTGGCTAGTTATATATTTTATATCTAGCCAAAACATCTAATATTTTTTACTTTTGGCTGAGTATAACTTCGTTAAATAGACATAATCTCATTTATTTAGTATTGTCTTTTTACTTCCATTTGTGAATTCTACTTTTCTTAAAGGCAACTATTTTTTGCAATTTATCAAGGATTACTTGCATATAACTATTGGATGCTATATCTTAGATTCATCCATTTTGTTGAATATGAAAACTTTAAACACCATACTTTTTATATTAACTTTTAGTCTGTACATTTCAGCTCAGTCAGTTTCAACAATGCCTTCTATTGAAGAATGTATCTCGAATCTTGCTTCTGACGATCCCAAAGAAGTTTACTCTTATATCAATAAACTTAAATCGTTCTCATACGATAAATTTTCTGCTACTAACAAAGCCGAATTAAATAGAACGCTTAATCAAGATACGCCTCATGTTGACTGTATCATTGAACTATGTGGTTTTCTACAAATGGAAGAAGAGTTGAAGGCTTACGCCCAAAATAATAAACTCTCCAAACGAATGAAACAAACCTTGAACCTCGCATTAGTCCGTGCAGGAGATCAAGACAAACTACAAAACCTCCTCAAAAACCTCAAAGAAATTGATGTTTCTGATGACTATGCTTATAATTTAGTCCCTAAGCTTGTTTACACAACTCAAAAACCCGTTTTTGATTATCTTTTAAATCAAATCATGGAGGAAAACATCGTCTGTAAACATCCAGACATGGAAACTAGCGGCACTTTTGATTGCGCTAATCCTATGATTGAAGCAATAGCTCCATACATCGAAGATTTCCCTTTTGATGTAAATCAATTCGGTATCGTAAGTAAAAACCCAAGTGAAATATTACCTATTACTCGGAAATGGATCAATGATAATATGGATAAGTATTCAATAAATAAAAACACGTATTAATATGTAGATTTCAAAACTTACCACATGATTAAAAAACTTTACATATTAATTCTCTTCTCGCTTTGTAGCATCCAGCTTTTCGCTGATATAATCCCTGTGGAAAAGCCAAGTTTAGTAGAAATAGAAACGCTACTAAAATCCATCGAAAAAGAAATCAACGCATCAAAACTATTCACTGAAATTGGTGGCGAATTCGTAGAAATTAATCGATATAGAAAAGAAGCTTTTATCGCATTACCGAATGATCCTTATGGCTTTTCAGATGATATGTCGGACGTAGTATCAACATTTACAAGTGAAGAAACAAGTAATATAGATAAAGCACGATTAGCGCTTAACGCTGTAAAAGATGGCGCAAAATTTGTTCAGAAATTTGATGGCGAATCGCTTATTGATCTGCCACAAGGAATTTCTCAAACATTCGACGATACAAAAGTTCTTATAGCCGTAAATGCTATTCGTATTTATCCTACGTATACTGCTATTGAAGTTTTTGTCGAGTTAATGCGACCAGACTGGACAACACCACTAGTTTTTTATGCACCCGATATTAAATATTCACTGAAAGGAGGATTGAGTGGACCGAGTAAGGTGGGATTGCTTGGTGATATGGTCATTCCAGTTGAAGAAGGTAAGTCTAAAATCAAACTAAAACGTGCTATTTATAATCCAGCACAACAAGAATTCACAGGAGGTACATTTATTCAATTCAACTGCGATGGTTTTCAATCTTTTGGTGTTGATGCAGATTTTATATTATCAAGAGAATGGGTTGTGCCTTTTAATCCCGCACAAAATGCAATAAATGCAAACGGTCGAGTCACTGGAAGTTTTACCACAGAATTAACGGATATTAATGACATGGTTTTCGAATTATCACTTAATAATTTTGTTATTCCTCAATGTGATCGAGTAGGGTGGAATATCGAAAATGCTGTATTAGACTTTAGTGAAACCAAATCTCTTTTTACTTTTCCTTTGCCTAATTTACCTTATAACCCAATAGATGAAGGGTTTTTGGTTGATCAAGAATCTTGGAAAGGTGTAAAGATTGATGAAATATCAATGACATGGCTAGATACTGTTGCTTCGAATACACAAACTAGTTTTCTTGGACTAAACGGTCAAAGTATTGTTATTGATCATAATGGATTTAGCGGTATTGTTGAAGTAACAGGCTTACTGCCTATGGATGTAGGCAAAATGGATGGTTGGGATTTTTCAATCGATTTACTCGGTGTTTCTGTTATTCAAAATCAAGCATCGGGATTCGAATTTGCAGGAGCTGTTGTTGTACCAATTCTCAAAAAAGATGAAGAAACTACAACAGATACCATATATAGCGCAATCAATTATGGTGCTAATTTCGACTTTGTTGAACGGCGGTATGGAATGTTTGCTGGACTAGAAACTGCAATTTCATTTGATATGAAAGTGTTTAAAGGTGTAGCGACAATAGAGCCAGATAGTCGTTTGGAGATTGAATATAGAGAAGATGACGGATTTGGAATTGAGGCGATTTTAAATGGATCGTATTCTATGCAAGAACAAGTGATTTTTGGTAAGAAAGTATCTATTCCCACAGTTGGCTTTCAAGGATTGGCCGTATCCTCCCAAAAGCGTTATGTGCGAGAAGTAGGTACATGGGGAATTTCTACAGCTAATGGAAAATTTATGGGGATTAGATACAACATAAAATCTATGGGAGTTGATACCATCAACGGTAATCCATTGATTCAAGTTGCAGCTAGTATTAATTTCGCTCAAAAAGATGGAGTTCAGATAAGTGCTGCTTCTGCTTTCACTGTAGAAGGCGAGATTGAAGACGCTAATAACTCACAAAAATATAAATGGAGTACCATTAATATTAATTTGATTGAAATCGAAGCAGATTTGGAATCAGTATATTTCTACGGTGAAATTATATTATTTAAAGAATTTCCTATTTGGGGTACAGGATTTCAAGGTAAGGTTGAATTGTATGTTACTGGTGCTAATGACGGAGGTTCAAACAGCACGCCTTCAGGCGACATGGGATTTGGTGCAATGGCTTTATTCGGTACAACCGCTAATGAAAATGATGAGGAATATCGATATTTTCTAATTGACTTAATGGCTCGCTTAGGTGATGGTATACCGATTCCAAGTACAGGAATAAAATTACTAGGTGCTGGAGGTGGAGTTTACTATCATATGAATCAATTGAGCATTTCACAGAATATACAAGATGTTGCTTATGATCCAGGTGACCCCAATGATATTGATACATATACTCAATACATTCTCGATAGAATAGGTACTAGTCTTTCAGGCGCACAATATTTACCCGATGATGATAAATTATTCGGTGTGAATATGAATGTTGTATTAAGTATTGACGGTAAACCAGAGGTATTCAATGCTAATATAGGTTTTACTATTCAAATCAATTCATCCTTTGGCATTGACTTTATTCGACTAAAAGGGATTACTAATTTCATGTCTGACATTGCATGGTCAGGCCCTAGTGTAAATGGTGTTTCTGCTGTTTCTGAGTTTAACTTGGTCTTTCCTGGAGAAGATCCTTATTTACCTCCTGGATTCTATGGCGAATCTCATTTGTTTGTTCGAATAGCCCAAAAGATTCAAAATACAACAATTGAAGCCTTAGTAGGTGCTCATGGATTTAATGATATTCCACCATATTTTCAAACCCTTTTTAACAACGCAGGTGTTGACCCTTCAACAGTAAAATATGCAGGGTCAATAGAGTCTCAATTAAACGAATTCGATTGGTTTGTTAACGCAGGAACGCCTGATAATCGACTTGCATTAAGTTCTGATATTAAAATATTGACTTTGGATCTAGGTGCTTATTTAGACATAGGAACGAACATTCCTCCTGCGCCTCCATTACCTCCTGATATTGCTTCACAATTAAACTGGACTCCCATTCCAGAACCGGCAAGAGCGACAGGAAATGGCTTTGCTTTTGGGGCAAATTTCGGCTTAACTTTAGGTGGTGATTACACTATTTTTACTGCTGTCCTTGAAATAGCCGCTGGTTTTGATTTAATGCTTCAGCAATACGATCCTGTTTATTGTGATGATGAGCCTCTTGGCGTATATTTTTTCTATGCGAGCGGACAAGCTTATGCAAGTGTTCATGGCGAAGTTTCAGGTTTTGGGTATGTATTATTCGATGTGGGAGCAGCAGCAGCAATGGCTTTCAAAGCACCGAATCCACTAAACAGTAAAGGTGCTATTTCTGGTTATTACAATGTAGCTTTCGGTGCATATCAAGGGAATTGTTATTATCCATTTGAGATTGGTGAATTATGTGACTCTGATGAAGATATGGAGGTGCAAGTTGACCTTATTGCAGACTTGTCTCCTGCAGAGAATGTCAATTCAGTTTCGACAGATGTAAGCATTATGGGAGCAACATATTTCCCTATAAATGAGGTCAGCACTATTATTAATGAAGAAGGTGAAGAAATTCAGTATGTACTCGAATTAAATAAATTTGAACTTCTCAAAAACGGAGTTCCTGTAAATGGAACTACAGTAAATAATAG
>CAZMKA010000090.1:9160-15063 GCA_964566605.1 uncultured Saprospiraceae bacterium
GTGACGAATTACTTGATGAGCAAACCGATTATATTGCAACATTCGAAGTTTCACTTAAGAACATCACAACCAATCAAATAGAATATAACGAAGAGAAATCCCACTTCTTTACAACTGGAAATCATCCTGAAATAATTACACTTGATAATGTTGAAGCTAATTGGCCCCAAAACGGACAATTTAATTTTTACCAAAACATAGATAATACAGGGAAAGTCATGTTGAAACGAGATCAATCTTATCTATTTTCATCGAATAATTTACATTACGCTAAAATTACCTCTTCTTATCCCGCTGCTGAAGTTGCAAGGCCAATTACTTACAATTCTACTGACAATAGCCTAAGTTTTAACATACCTTCGAATCTGCTAAACGGTCAAGCTTACCGTATCCAAATTGTTAGAGCACCTAATGTGAATAATGGCCCTGGACAAATTGGCGATATGGTAGAAAATGTTCCGAACACTTTAACTTATATCGAAGGTGATACACTTACTCCTTTAAGGGCTAATGAAACGTTGCTTTATACTTATTATTTCCGAAAAAGCGCATTCGATCATCCACAAGATAAATTCGAATCCCTTTCAGCTGAAAATATGATAGGAAACGAAATTTTATTTACCAATATCCAAGAACCTTTCGGGAAAGAAGAATTGATAGGATTAAATGGTAAGTCTAAATCATTTCAACCATTTATTGACCTTGAAAATACGAGCTTCTATGAGCTGTATGAAAGTTACGAAACTCCTGATGGCATCATAAAACCATATGAAGAAAATAGCGGTAGGTCAGATTATAACATAGCAATCAAAGATAATTTTTCTGCTAGTAGAATAGCTAAGTACGGGAATGGGAAACCTGACAAAGCAATAGATATTTTCCAAAGTAATACGAATCAATATGTCACCACAGCTTCCAACATTAATGAGATAAACCAGCTAAATGAACAAGATGTAATTTACGGCTTGGAAGGGTTGACTTCTTATCTTACATATAAATTGGATAGTGTAGCATATGGTGACATAAAATATTTTATTGAAGCTTCATTTAATTCTGTTGAATATGCGAGTTTAATTGACGAAATTTATGACCTTCCTTACGGCGATTGTCAGGCGAATAATGTCACTGGATGTTGTTATTCTAGTTCTGCTTTTCGAAATGAAATGTATGCACTTATTCAGTCTTTCTATAATAGTCAAAATGATATTTTCAAAGGAATTTACGAGTTACACAATGATCAAGAATCATGCAGTAATTTCCCTTTTTACAAGCTAAATAATTATCCTACAGGATTTCTTAGAACCAATGCTCAGAACTACACTCTCGAAAACGGAAATTATCCCATCTTTTTTAGGTATGTAAATCCATTAAATGATTCAGAATATGATGGTTCTATTATAAATGTTTCACGAACTTCAGGATCCGATTAATATGAAAAAAGTAATTGGCATATTGATCTTTTTTAGTTGTGCTTTTTGGGCTCGAGCCCAAAATAATGGAGAATTAACGCTTCGTGCTAGAGTAGTGGAAGGTAAGGTTTACTTAAGGTGGGGTGCGGATAATGAAGAGTTAATGAAATCAGGTCAAAAGAATGGGTTTTCTATTACAAAAACAGGTGCTAATGGAACAGAATTTATTTCAGAAGTGATTGAAATAAAAATGACTGATCCTTCAACATGGGAGTCAGAAAATGAGCAAGTTGATGTTGTTAAAAAGGCTTACGCCCAAATGAATGGCGACAACTTAGATTTTAATATAGTTGACCAAATTAATCTTCAGAATAACGTATTTGCTCTTACTTTATTTATGGCTGACATATCGGAAGAAGCAGCAAAATATACGGCAACTGGTTACATAGATGAAGATGTGCGACCTGGTTATAATTACACCTATTCAATCTACATTCCTAGTGAAAAATCAGTAGCTCCAAAGCGAGTTGAGATTTCATTGAGTGACGTTTATAAGAACGAACCCATTAAAAATATCCTTCCCAAAGGAAGTAATTTAAAGGCGAATCTAATATGGGATTTCGAAGTCTTTCAAAACATATATTCTTGTTACATTATTGAAAAATCTGAGGACAATGGGAAAACTTATCAACGAGTTTCCAAAGCACCTTTTCTTCCTCTGTTAAATCACGATATGGAGAAGCCAGTTTATATAGCAAATTTTGAAGATGGCTTAAATGAAAACGGAAAGGAATATTATTACAGAGTTGCAGGGATAGACTTTTTTGCTCAACAAGGCCCATTTTCTGAACCGGTAAAAGTTGTGGGAAGACCTAACCCTATTGCAATGACTGCGTCGTTTGATAGGATTGTACAACAAGATGATGGCAGCTTTAATATCAGTTGGTATCTAAATGAGAAATGGGAACGAAGAATCAAAGGTTTCTATATTCTCCGATCCAACGATGGCAAACAAAGCTATCAAAGGATAAGCGATATTTTGGGCCCCAGCCAAAGAGATTTTATTGACACTTCACCTACGAATATTGCATTTTATAAAGTAGTTACAATTGATGAAAACGACTTCGAACTAGAATCACCTGCAGGCATGGCGCAAAAAAGAGATAACACGCCTCCAGAAGCCCCTATATGGAAAGAGGGATATATTGACACATCGGGAGCTGTATTCTTGTTTTGGGAAGAAAATCAAGAAGAAGACTTGGGTGGTTATCACGTATTTTACGCCAATTCTGAGAATGCAGAATACAGCAAGTTGACTAATTCAGCAGAGCTTGAAATCAATGAATATGTTGATTCTATTGTCATAAAAACACTTACCAAAGATATTTATTATAAACTTATGGCTATTGATTTTCGTGGAAATCAAAGTGCATATAGTCAACCATTGAAACTCGCTAGACCTGACGTTGTCCCGCCTTCAAGACCTGTCTTTAAATCTTGCAGTCAAGAAATTGATAAGAATAGAATTACATTCACATGCAGCTCTTCAGACGATGTCGAAAATACATATCTACAACGTAAAAATGAAAATTCTGCATGGGAAACAATTTTCAAAAGTAATGACCGAGGAGCAACTGAAGAGTTTTTTGACACAACGGCTATATGTTCCGAGACATATGACTATAGAGTTTACAGTATAGATGAATCGAAGTTAACTTCTTTTTCAGACACAATTTCACTCAGTTGCATTGATAGCGGTAAACGACCCGAAATCAAAGATTTTTCGATAAATCAAGTGGAAGACGAACTCCAATTGAAATGGAATTACGATTTCTACACCGAGGTAAAAAGTGTAATGATTTACCGTAAAGAAGAAGGAGATAAATTGCGAAAAGTAAAGCAACTATGGAGTAAAGATATTACATCGGTAAATCAAAGATCGTTTGCAGATAAAGATGTAGAAGGTGATAAAAGCTATGCCTATAAAGTTATTCTTAGGTTCCAAGATAATGGCTTTGCAACGACGAAAGAAAGCGAATTAATCAAAGTAGAAATAGATTAATCATGAAGAACTTTAAAAAATATCATAGCTACTTATTCATTGCTTTTTTAGCATGTTTTATTAATAGGGTCGGGGCCCAAAATTCTGCACAGTTCGATATTTTGGAAAGGGTATACTATGATGCACAAGGAGATTCATGGAATAATAATACCAATTGGTTAGACCCAAATATTCCTGTATGTGATTGGTATGGAATTACATGTAATGGAAGTGGGGAAATTGTAGAAATCGATTTATCGAGTAATAATTTGCAAATACTTTTAACAAATCAAGTTGCTAATTTACACAAACTGAAAGTTCTTGATGTTTCGAATA
The DNA here is from genome assembly GCA_964566605.1 of uncultured Saprospiraceae bacterium. Taxonomy (GTDB): domain Bacteria; phylum Bacteroidota; class Bacteroidia; order Chitinophagales; family Saprospiraceae; genus JAHDFB01. The sequence goes on from CAZMKA010000090.1 coordinate 12,947, forward strand.
ATCAATTAACGAATGTTCCACCAGCTAATTATTTCAAGGTCTTTACCCCAAATATTGAAGTCATTGACTTTTCGAATAATGATATTGGCTTTTATTATGTTAGCACCGATTTTATCGACTTAAATTGTGTTGAAGGTATTTTAAATATGCAAGGAAACGATTGCTTTTGTCCTAATCTCACAGAAGCAGAAATTTGTGCTGGATTGACTTGTGAATATTTAGATATACAGATTACTTCAGGTCCTACAGCAATAGGTCAAAATGTGGATATACTTGCAACAGGAGGTGCTAATTATAGCTGGGACAATGGGCAGACTGGACCAACGGCAACTTATTTTATTGATGATTATTCCTTAATTGCAGAAGTTAGTTCCAACTTTAATGGATGTCAGGATACGGAAATAATAAGAATAAAACCTGAATTTACATTATCTTCCGATGTTCCTGGAATCAAGGAAATATTACAGGCATTCTATACTTTAAATAATGGATCTCAATGGATAAATGAACTAGAAGGAGAAGATCTCTGGTTTGATGACAATGACTATTGTAACTGGTATGGAATAGAATGTGATAATGGTATTATAAGAAGGATAGATTTATCAAATAATGGAGTAAGTGCTGAAATATATAATATTAGGTTACTTCGTTTTATCGCTCCTCTCATTGAGGTGAATTTGAGTAATAATAATTATACTGGCTGTTATGGAGATGTTTATTGTAATTTACCTTTTGATTTAGATATAACGTATAATTGTCAACTGCCTTTTGAAGGGAATATTGACTATAGGTGTACACTACCATTTAGTAAAGAAAATTGTGAATCATTTCCAGGAATTTTTTATGAATATACAGGATGTTCCAATGAAGTAACTTGTACCTTTCCTGGAGGATATGATATCACATGGTTTAATGGAGCTACCACAGATGCTATTGTTTTAAATATAAATACAACTACTCAAGTTTCAGTAACTACAGCATGTGGAGATGTTTATTCAATCACTATTGATCCTCAAATAATTTCCACAACACTTGATGATTTCACAAATCTTTACAATATAACTAATGGTCCTGAATGGACAAATAAGGAAGGACCATATGGCATTGCATGGCTTGAAGGTTGTAATATTTGTGATTGGTATGGTGTGACTTGTAATTCCAATAATGAGGTTATAGGATTAGATTTAAGTAATAACAATTTAAATGGAACAATTACTGATGTATTGTTTGCTAATTTACCACAATTAGATACACTTGATTTAAGTGGGAATGATCTTTCAGGAGCAATAGAAATGGATTTTTCTTCTAACCCACTTCGATATTTAGATTTATCTGAAAATGCTTTTACGGGAACTTATCCAGTAAATATGGATCAAATGAATATTGAATATCTTGATCTGTCTTCGAATAATTTAACGGGTGAAGTTAGTTTTATTGAGTTTTCTGCTGGAATGTATCATTTTGATTTAAGTGATAATAATTACTTTGGAGAAATTGATGATGTTTTAGGTAGTTTAAATTTCAATCAATTGACTTATCTGAATTTGACTAACAATGATTTCGAAGGCTGTTATCCAAATTCATTGGCAAACCTATGCTATCTAGTAAATGGTGATCTGCCATTTGAAGGAAATGAATGTTTATGGTTGGAAGGAGATTTTGGGGCATGGTGTACTAATATGAGTTGTGACTTTTTTGTCTTTGGAGGAGATCAATCGTTATGTATTGGTGACACTGCAACTATCTCAGTTCAAGGTCCACAATCTGTGGAGTGGAGTACAGGTGAAACTAGTTTTGAAATAGATATTCATCCAACAGAGAATACAACATATTATGTGACAGATCAATGTGGCAGAATAGATTCAATCACTATATTAGTTCATCCTGTTTATAGCATATTTTATACTGATACAATATGTTCTTATGAAGTATCCACTTTTGGTGGAGTTGAATATAATTCAACAGGAATATACGAACAACTTTACTCATCAGTAGATGGCTGTGATAGTCTAGAAACCTTAGATTTATTTGTTTATCCTGAGACATCAGATGAGACGATAATAGAAGAGATATGTGATAATGAGAGCATTGTTTTTGAAGGAGTAGTTTATGAGGAA
>CAZMKA010000091.1:0-14885 GCA_964566605.1 uncultured Saprospiraceae bacterium
ATATTCATTAAATGCATCTTCATGTGGCCTTGCTGGATACCTGTGGTAACCAATGATCTTACTGCTGCAAAATTCTGTGCTAATCCTGTCGCTGCAATAATCATCATCAATTCTTCAGCTCCTGGGTTACCTAGTAATTCTAGTGAACGCTTCGCAATAGGATGTAAACTCGTTAAGCCTCCTACAGTTCCTACTGCTAATGGAAGATCAATCCAAAATTTGAAGTTACCATCTTCAAGTTTACAATGGCTTAATGAACTGTAATGCCCATCTTTTGCTGCATATGTGTGACCGCATGCTTCTATTGCTCTGAAATCATTTCCAGTCGCCAATACAATTGCGTCAATTCCATTGAAAATTCCTTTGTTATGTGTCGTCGCTCGATAAGAATCTATATGTGCAATCTTGACTGCTTCGTAAAATTTACGCGCGAATGTTTGATCATCCATTCCGCCTGGGAAATCACCTAAATCTTTAATTGGACATTCCGCAGTTACACGAACCATACACTGTGGAGTAAAGTTGGACAATATCGCCATGATGATTTCAAGATCCTTTTCTTCTCCATGAAAGTTTTCATCATTAATTACAAAGTGTTGTAGCGATTGGCCAAACTGTTCAAGGACGCTATTAATAAAGTTCGCACCCATACTATCGCAAGTTTCGAAACTTACTCTGAGCTGATAATAATTCTCAAGCTTCGAAGAAAAATCAATCAATTCTATATCACGAATTCCTCCACCTCTTTTATCCATATTCTTAGTAATATCTCCTACTTCCGACATCAAGAATTCTTTTATATCATCGAGTCTTGAACGCAATTTAAGTGCATTACCCTTCCATTTGAAATGAAGTTGACCAATCTTACGAGTACCTAGAATCTCTGCTTTGAATCCTCCTCGATCAGCCCAGTACTTTGCTGCACTACTTGCCGCCGCAACTACCGAACTCTCCTCAATTACCATAGGCACCGCATAAACTTTATTGTTTATCATAAAATTTGGGGCCACCCCATAAGGAAGCATGAAATTACTAATGGTATTTTCTGAAAAGCCATCAAAAATCTTTTGCTCAGCTTCATTACTGTGCCAGTAACTCATCAGCTCATTCATTACATTTTCAGGATCTTTGAAAAATGTCTTGACTATCCACTTAATTTTACCGGCCTTGTTTAGCTTCGAAAAGCCTGATATTCGCTTGTTCATTTTGTTCGTATTATTGGCGTACATGCAAAAATGATTCAGACATTAATAGTCCTTCACTCATCGTTTCTATAAAGTTATCTAACGATTGCTCATCGATAATAGCGTGTTTCAAAAACCCACTAGCATGACCAGAAATTGCATTGATATGTGATAATTTCCTAAGATAATAGCTATCCAAAAAGTCTTTTACACCTCCTGAAATAATAATATCTTCTACTTTATATTCATTTCCGTTTTCTTTGATTAATTGGTTTAAAAGATGAACCATCTCTACTGCCGTGTGCCCCACTCTAGTCGCTTTTTCTAACAATTCTTTACGCTTTTTGTCTGCTCTAAAAAGCTCTATTGTAGAAAAATTCGTTCCCCCACTTGCTGCAAATTCAATCGCTTTCAAAGGCAATCTCATCAATGCATCAAGGCTCGCTGGCCCCATTCCCTGCCCTACTTCTTTTACAATAATAGGCATAGAAAGATTTTCAAGAGACTTCTTTATTGTGTCTATCGGTGACTTTGAAAATCGATCTCCTTCCGGTTGTAACCATTCTTGAAGCGGATTCACATGAATAATAAGCCCATCAGCCCGCAATTTAGAAACCATTTTCTCTATTCGCTCCCAGTCTCCCTGTTCCGCCAAAATTTCTACTTGAGCCACACCAAGATTCGCATACAATGGATAATCTTCCATTAGATACTTCACGTTGAAATTTTTTTTTTATTGTTATGTATAAATCATTGATCTACACGAACCTAGTCCCATTCCGAAGCCATATTTTCCGCATGCTCTAGCCAAATTAAAATTAATTTTTTTGGCCTTTTCAGTACCTCCAGTCATCGAACTAACCCACAATGGCAACTTTAAATCGTAACCAGCCCAGGAAGTTTCGAGCAAAGACGCGTCTTTTAAATGAGGTGATAACATCGGTTCGTAATAAAACCTCTTATCCAACAACAATTCATCTTGTTGACTAGCAAAAGCAAGCGTAATATGATCTTCTTTACGAGAACTTGCCGTCTCATCAACATCTATATATTCAGGACTTTTTTTCATAATTAGGATTGGGCTAGGGGGCCCAAAATCAAATTTATAATATCATTGATAAAGTACGAACAAAAGTAAGTTAAATTAGTTTTATCCATCTAGTTTTATTCAATTTCAATGGCATACTTACGTATTGATCATTTTTCACTTGAGTGCGAAATCCAATTTACAAGTTAACTTCGTAGGGTTCAAAATGCAATAATTAGAATAAATCAAGCGTTTATTCACTATGCAAATCTTTGGGGTTTAACCCAAAATTCTCATAATCAAATGTAATACTCCCTTTTATAAGTTCTATTTCTACTAGCATATTCATTTTATATTTCTAAATTTTATTAAAGATCTATTGTATATGAATAGCAAATTTTAGATATATTTGCCTAACATATTAAACTAATTAATAATGGATAATCAATTGATTAATAAATTACTTATCGCTCTTTTTCTTGTATCATCAAGTTTAATGCCTTTCAAAATTCAAGCTCAGAACGAAGTAAAAGCAGCAGAACATTTTAACACAGCAGTAGATTATTTTCAAGATAAAAATTATGCAAAAGCAATAGACTATTACTCGCTTGCAATCAAGGAAAAACCTGATTATTCTGCAGCATATTACAACAGAGCCAATGCAAAATTAAATTTAAAGCAATATGAAAGCGCGATAAATGATTTTGACAAAACGCTTAAAATTGATCCCACATTTAAGAAAGCACATTTGTATAAAGGTTTTGCATTGATGAGATTAAAGATGTACGAAACCGCAATCTTTTCTTATTCAGAAGCGATTAAAATAGACCCTGAATATGCACAAGCATACATGAACAGAGGCGTTTGCTTATTGAATATTAAAGAATTCGATGCAGCTAAAAAAGAATTAGAGAAAGCGACACAACTTGATCCTGACAATTTCACAGCATGGTATAATTTAGGAATTGCCAATGATAAATTGAAGAACCATAGCGGTTCTGTTGATGCATATTCCGAAGCACTTAGCATAAAGCCATCATATAAAAACGCATACTTGGCAAGAGGTAAGGCTTATTTGAATGATGAGAAATATAGTTTGGCAACACAAGATTTTGGATCTGCACTACAACAAGATCCATCGATGAGTAATGCATATTATTACAGAGCATATTGTAAGATGAAGATGAATAACGAGCGAAGTGCAATGATGGATTTCAGTATGGCACTTGAAGTTGACCCCAGTCATAAGTCAGCTAGAAAGAATCGAGCAATTTGCTATCTAAATCAAGAAATGTATACTGAAGCAGTTACAGATTATAAAATTTTAGAAAAAGAAGACCCCAAAAATCCTAAAGTTCATTATTCTCTTGGAGTTGCATACCTGAATATGAAAAAATATAAAGAAGCTCACGCAAAATTTTCTAAAGCAATTAGTCTTGACCCCAAGTTTGCTGAGGCATATTACAACAGAGCAACTGCCAACGTTCAACTAGAGCATGCCGATGCAGCTTGTAAAGACATGAAAAAAGCAGTGAAATTAAGGCTTCCACAAGCCATTGAAAACATGGATAAAGTGTGTATATAAACGTCTAACACAAAGTTAAATTTACATATATAAAAATTCTTTCATATTTTAGTGGCAGTATGGAAAGAGAAACGAACAGTGAAGTTATAACTCTTAATGGTCTTTACCAAGAGTATTTTCTTGATTACGCGTCCTATGTAATCCTTGAAAGAGCAGTACCCGCAATAGAAGATGGGATGAAGCCTGTGCATCGTAGAATACTACATGCAATGAAGGTTATGGATGACGGACGTTATCATAAAGTAGCTAATATTATAGGGCAAACAATGCAGTACCACCCACATGGTGATGCAGCAATTGGTGATGCATTAGTTGGCTTAGGCCAAAAGGATTTACTCGTTGACCCGCAGGGAAACTGGGGTGATACAAGGACAGGAGACAGTTCGGCAGCTCCAAGATATATCGAGGCTAGACTGACAAAATTTGCTTTAGAAGTTATCTTCAACAATCAAACTACCGAATGGCAAATGAGCTATGATGGTAGGAAAAAAGAACCTGTCACACTTCCAGTAAAATTCCCTTTACTTCTTGCCCAAGGAGTAGAAGGTATTGCTGTTGGTCTTTCAACTAAAATACTTCCACACAATTTCAATGAACTGATTGATGCTTCAATCAAAATACTAAAAGGAAAAACAACAAAAATTTATCCCGACTTCTTTCATGGTGGGATGGTAGATGTGAGAGATTACAACGATGGAAAAAGAGGAGGAAAAATTCGATCTCGAGCTAGAATAAAAATCGTTGATAAAAATACTTTATCTATATATGAACTACCTTATGGAGTTACAACGAACTCATTAATAGACTCCATCATAAAAGCCAATGATAAAGGTAAAATCAAAATCAAAAAAGTTGTAGACAACACGGCTAAAGATGTTGACATACATATAGATTTACAGAGCGGAACTTCGCCTGAAATGACGATTGATGCACTTTATGCATTCACAAGATGTGAAGAAAGTATTTCACCGAATGCTTGTATCATCATTGATAACAAACCTCATTTCCTTGCAGTTTCAGACATTCTAAAAATATGTACTGAAAACACAATGGACCTTCTCAGAAGAGAACTTGAAATTAAGAAAGCTGAACTTCAAGAAAAATGGCACTTTGCGAGCTTAGAAAAGATTTTTATTGAAAAAAGAATCTATCGTGACATAGAAGAATGTGAATCTTGGGATGAAGTATTAGTGGCAATCCGAAAAGGACTAGATAAATACGTTTCTACACCTGATACGGCCAAAAAAGGAAAAGATGATCGTCTTATTCTGAATAGAAATATTACAGAAGAAGATATTGTCAGACTTACTGAAATAAAGATTAAGAGAATTTCGAAATACAATAGTTTTAAAGCTGAAGAACTTATCGCTAATATTTTGGAAGAACTAGAAAAAGTAAATTTCCATTTAGCTAACCTAGTTGATTATACTATAGATTATTACGCGGAATTAAAGCGTAAATACGGGAAAGGGAAAGAGCGAAAAACAGAGATTACTGAATTTGATACAATTAATACTCGTCGAGTTGTTGCCAATAACGCCAAGCTTTATGTAAATCTTAAAGAAGGCTTCATGGGAACTGGGATGAAGAAAGAAGAATTCGTTCAAGATTGCTCTGATATTGATGATGTGATTGTCTTTAGAAAAGATGGTAAATTTGGCGTATATAAAATTGCCGATAAAGTATTTGTAGGGAAAAATATCATTCATATTGCTGTATGGAAAAAAGGTGATGATCGAACAACATATAACATGCTTTATGTTGATGGAGGAAGTGGAAAAACAATGGCGAAAAGATTCAATGTAAAATCCATAACACGTAACAAAGAATACGACCTAACCAAAGGCACAAAGGCTACCAAAGTGCTTTACTTCACTGCTAATAAGAATGGAGAAACTGAATTAGTTAGTGTCCAATTAAGTCCTGGATGTACTGCCAAAAAGAAATTATTCGAATATGATTTCGCTGACTTAGCAATCAAAGGTCGTGGCTCGCAAGGAAACACTGTAACGAAATATCCAGTTAAAAAAGTAACTCAACTCGCAGTAGGAACATCTTCTCTTGGTGCAGAGAAATTCTATATGGATCCTGTGAGCGGAAGATTGAACAAGCAAGAACGTGGTGATTTCTTAGGTGAATTTGACACAGGTGATGCTTTATTAATTATCTACAATTCAGGTGAGTATTTAATTAGAGATTTAAATATTGATATTAAAGTCAACAATGTAGAAGACCTTGCTGGTAAATTTAAATTCAACCCCGAGGCTATCTTTAGTTGTATTTATTACGATGGTGATAAAGGAAAGACAATGATTAAGCGTTTCAAAATTGAAACTTCAAAGTTTGATTCCACGTACAAATTCATAAGTGATCATCGCTCTTCCAAAATGTATTACATATCGAATCGTCCTCTTGATCCTGTAGAAATTAGCTATAAGAAAGGAAACCAGAAGATGACAGAAAAGCATGAGTTAACAACTTTAATAGATGTTAAAGGATGGAAAGCGCTAGGGAATAAGCTCCACGACGGTAAGTTACTGAAAGTAATTCCTGAAGAAGCACCAGCTCAAGAACAAGATGACACAGTTACTGAAACACCAACAACCAATGAAGATACTCCTCAAACAGATTTGTTTGGGAATCCAACAAATAAAAAACATAAACCTGGTGATACGATCGAATTTGATTAAAAGTAAATATATACTATTCGTTTTGTTAATAGGATTCTTATTTCAATCTTGTACATCAACAAGAATGAAAAAAGAATTGCTTTTATACAGCACACAGCTTAAGCAATTAGCTGCGTCGAATATGGAACCATTGGACAAGCTAGATGTACTTGCGGCTCATTCTGTTGAAGCGCTTGAAGCTAGTTTGGAATACAACAAAACCAAAGACATTATCAAGTTCATTAAACTTTATAATCAACAGAACAAACCATCGGTCGATAAAATCTACCAAGATATTAGCCAATGGTATCTTAGTTTGGGTCCTGCTGAAAAACTTATCGCGGGTGCCCGTATAGCTTCGAAACCTTACGTAGTTCAATTATTAAGGGTTATACCCAAAGTAGAAAGCAAAATCGGTCGCAAACTAGATAGGATATTCTATATTGCTAAATTCACTAAGTTAATAGGGTTTTAAGCTTAAATTACTTTCATGAAATGCATTACTGCAAGATAGTAACTTGCATACCAATTCCTAATCCTTGAATGGATCTCCATTTGGCATGACTGGTGCTTCTGTAATGAACTGTACGAGCGGGAAAAGCAGCAGAAAAAGACACATCGGCTTCTTCCTCTGAACTATCTATCCATTCTAAACTCACGTAGAAATTCTTTTTAACTATAACATTGTAAGGAAGTAAATCAACAATTAGTACTTCACTATCCTTATTTGTTGTGGAGATTATAATATTCTCTTTATTAATAACCTCACCAGGTTTGCCATTTTTAATATTATATACATTCACTCGAAAACGCAATGTATCAAAAGAATTTTCAACAATACTAAGGCGTATGTCTTTTAAAATAGTTCTTCGCTTTCGAATTTTGAATTTGGTAGCAAATTCGTTTCCAAGAGTATCCGATTCAAAACCAATCGTAAAATTCTGCACTTTCGATTTATTCCCTTTTAGATAGCTACGCATTTTGGAATCAATTATGGCTATTTCTTCAATTAATTCTGTTTTGGGTTCAAGAAATATATTATAGTCAGCAGCAATTTTGGACTTAAAGTCCTTAACTTTAAATTCTTGCGTTTCATAACCAATCATGGAAACTCGAATTATATCATCATCATATTTATCAGGGATAGTTAGTGTGAATTCGCCTTTATAATCACTAACAGTACCCACTCCTTTACCAACGACACCTATATTTACATATGCCAAAGGTTTATCAGAAAGCTTTTCTATAATCCTTCCTTCTATTGTATTTAGAGAAAGTGTTTTAGTGTGAGCATTACTGAATAAAAGAGTAAAAAAGAGACTAAAAATTAAGGATGTTTTCATAAAATTTATTGATAGATTTTGGATGTATGTAATAAGGACGAAATGCTGTAAGTATTAGTTACTGAAAAAATGATAAATAATTATCAAAAAAGATATTGGAAGAACGAAATTTTATTTATACATTTGCGGCTCTAAAAATTTAAATAATAATAGATTATATGTTAATAATCAATGTAAAAGAAGAAGAGTCAATTGATAGAGCTCTTAAGCGTTATAAAAGAAAGTTTCTTAGTACTGGAACATTAAAAGAACTAAGAAGAAGAAAGCATTTCACAAAGCCTTCTGTTGAAAGAAGACACGAAATCATTAGCGCTGAATACAGACAACAGAAATTCGGAGATAAGTAATTAATCTTACGAAATTTGCTATATTAATTCATTAATGTAGTCATATAGCCATGCATAATGGCAAGATAAATAGCTTTTGGGTCTATGCCCAAAGGCTTTTTTTGTTTCCCCTCGGCTACCCTTCGACTGCGCTCAGGGACCGGCTCGGGGAGCGTCTTCTTTCAGACCTTTGCTTTGTAGTCAACCTTTGGTTGATGCTATGTAACACATTCCAGTATCACTCAGGAAACGTCTTCCTGCCATTGCTAAAGAATAAACCTACAGTTTACACTCAAAGAACATAAGCTACTTTAATTTAACTCAAAGAAATTCTTTATTTTGGTTCACTATTGTTGATGCTAGGGTACGCCTTCTCGTTGTCACTAAGGGAACGGCCTTCTCACTGACCTATGAAACCAATCTTCAGTTAATGCCATAGAAATACATTATAATTTATCACTTAAAAACTCAAGACCAAGCTTAGCAGCGGTCACCGAGCCGGTCCCCAATCCGGTCCCTGAGCTGGTCCTTGAGGGCAGACGAAGGGCAGTCGAAGGGCAGACGAAGGGCAGACGAAGGAAAAAAAGACCTCAGCATAAAATACTGAGGCCTCTTTAAAATCTATTATTCAATTTATTTTGGGCTTAAAGCCCAAAAACAATTCATCTATTATTCTATAATCAAACGCTTGATTGAATGTTGATTTGCGCTATTTAACTTCACGAAATAAACGCCTGTTGGTAATTGATCTACATTCAATGAAAGTAAATCTTTACCTACTACAAGATTATGATTCTGAGAAAGAACTGTAGTTCCATCAACTGCTATAATCTGTAATGTTGCATTTCCTGTTTCCTCACTTACAATACCTATATTTACAACATCTGTAGTAGGATTAGGGAATAAGTTCAGACCGAAATCATCTCTTTCGAAATCATTAAGTGCAACTACTCCATCCGATTCAATTAGTGTAGTTGAACCTGCACAATTCACTAATTCATCATCATCAAAAACACATGCTGTTCCAGTGAAATCTTTCAAATCCAAGATTTCGAAATCATCAATTGCCCATCCTACAAAATCTCCTGTAGATGTTACACTTGCATTTGTACCGAATCTAAATCTGAATTCTAATGTTTCTCCTACATAATCAGATAGATCCAAGTATGTCTGAAGTACACCTTCACTATCTCCACTAAACGCAGACAAATTAGGCAATGCAAAAGTACCATAAGCCAATGTTAGATTATAACCATCTCTCACGTTATTACTTTCATTCAGTCTAGTCCAAGCTAATTCACCTACTTTTCTTACCGATACAAAACCTCCATCATTTCCAGCTTCAGTATTATACTTATGTGAAAATTTCAATGTTGGACGATCACCTGTAATTTCGAAAGAATTGATAGAATAGATTGCATTATCTGTTTCTGTTTCAACAGAACCAATTACAAATCCATCATTATCATCTTCTAAAGCATCATTTAATTCCCATATAAGATCGGTACCTTCTAGAATTTCAAGATCCCATCTATCGTCTCCATTGGTAAAATCTTCTAAATGTATTGTATTAGATTCAGCTCCATCAAGTGCTGTTAACATATAAGTGAATGTAAATTCAGCTTGTTGTTCTATTGCTCCTACATCAAAAGTTATCATGTCTCCATTAACTACAGCAGGCACAGTTGCCGAACCTTCTACATATGATGTACCTTCAGGAATTTCATCTGTTACTGTCAAGTTAGTATCTTCCCCTTTTCTATAATTAGTAAGTGTAATTGAAACTTCGAAGTCTTCACCAATTTTCACAAATGGTGCACTAGTCTTAGCAAGTAAAATGGTATCTATACAATCAGGATGACTTAAGTAACCTTCAATTCCATCTCCTCTAGTGGCTGTTGAACCTTCATCAGCAAGGAATCCCATTCCTCTTCTTGCAAAAGCATCATAAATCAAACAGTAATTCTCTCCTTCGTATATTGCCTCATCAGCAGCAAGTATTCCATCTCTACCTGAAATAAACCCAGGCGAACAAACTTGTTCTTTCATACCTTCGATAACTAATCTTATGCCTTTAGCATTTCCACTTTCCATGTTATTAATATCAGCATCGTATCCATATGCATCAACTAAATCCCAATACATATCCCATGTTACTGCTGCCCATACTTCACCTAATGGGTGAGGAGCTCCAGTTCCTATTATACTATTGTATGTCTTCGGAGAAATATCCATGTCTCTACTGTAAGGAAAATCTCTAATTCCAGGACCATCAGTATCTTCACCTATAACATAATTACCAATTCCTCTAGCATCGTTGGCGCCATCTCCTGGCTCAACTGAAGTTACTAAAGCAAAAAAGTCACTCCATCCTTCACCCATTTGCTCATCATTTGTCAAACAACCAGATTGTCCAGGGCCTCCTGTTAATCTATTTGAAACACCATGACCAAATTCATGTGCTATTACACCATTATCGTAACTTGCATCTAATTGTTCAGGTCCAGTAATCTGTGGTAATTGAATAGTTCCTTCTACATCAATACCAGCTTCAACTGAAGCTCTTATAGAATTACAATCCGTTAATCCCATCATAATTGTAGGAATAGTTACTTGTGCACCAAAATCTCCTCCAGCCATATTAAATATATCTGTATCTCCATCTCCTCCATTAACACCAGCAATATTACATACAATAACACCTATTGCACCTGCATTTTGAGCATTTAAAGCTTTCAAGCCAAACTCACAAGATGCACGATCTATAACTGCAATTTTGCCAGCAATATCATCTCCATTAACTAACTCATTACAACCTAGCGTTGAAGTAGGTGTTCCATCATCCACGATTTCTAATAAACCCGTTACAGCTACATCAGTTATAGCAGCACCAAATTGTGCAGCTCTTACTTCATATGGACCTTCTATCTCACTAGGTTCATTAATATTAAATAGGTCGAATTCACTTCCTCCCCATAAAAACATTTGCATTCTACCGCTAAATCCATCTCCAGGAGTTGCAAAATTCGCATTATTAGTTCCAGATCCATCAGCAGATTGTGCTTCTACTTGATCGCCTGCCGCTCCTCCATTTCCATAGTTATTTGATTGGAAATTTCCTGCAGCTTCATCAAAACCATATCGGTAAGTAAAATCATGAATAAAATTATTCATGTAGAATAGATTAACTTGAGCTGCAGCTTCACTTTCTTCCGGCTCTCCTAATAAATCATGAGGAAAATCAAAAATCAATTCTGCTCCTCCATCTGGCTCATTTCCGTCAGAAATATCATCAGCATTTTTATCTAAATAAGCATTTACATTATTACCACTTGTAATAGTAATATCAGCACCTTCAACTCCATCAAGATCATGCCATCCAAAAGGTGAAGCAATAGGATCCGCTGGATCAACGATTAAATCATGTGAACCGTGGATTGGAGATTCAGCTGGAGCAGGATATGCTCTATATGTTCCACCCATAAATGTATTTACAAGCGCTGAGTTTGTTTCATTAGTCCCTTCTTTTTGAAAATCATTCGTACAAGAATGATCATGTTTATGATCAGGGCGATCTCCAAATGAGCAAAACAACGTGTAATTATTTTTTGTAATAATTCTACCATCATTAGCACTTACTCGTACTGACCAATAATCACTACCTGCAACATCAAGATCAATTTTCCATGCTAATTCATACAATCCATTTTCATTCAACTCATAGCATAAATAAACAGGAATGTTATTTTTCGCGAATGAAGTAGATTCATATAGAAAGCTATTATCTCTGTCGCTAGAAATCAAGTTAAAGCTCTCATTATTAGGAAACCCTAATTGCTCACCTGCTGCTTTTATAGCATCTTCAGCTGAAAGCAAAGCTTCCTTACCATCTATTTTTAGAGGCAAATTCCTAACTGCCGCTGACTGAATATTATAGATTTTATCATTTTTGATACCTATAGTAATCAGACCATTATAAACTGGCACATCATTATACGTCTGCCATAAATAAAGGTGTGTTGCATTATGAAAGCTTGAAACGTAATGATCTGAAACCAAATAATCTTTGACAGCTTCTGCGTCAAGACCATACTGTTCATAATTTTCGGTCAAGGTTCTTTTTGCTAATTCTATATCGGAAGAATTTTGGGCATTTAGACCTCCGACAATTAGCAAACCTAAAAGTAGATTTAGTAATATTTTCTGCATAGTAGATTTTGTTTAATTTTCAATTTATAAGAAATTGCAATATACTGTTGAATTTCCATTTCGACCTACAAAATAGGCACAGATTTCGCATTTACGACAGAATTCAATTCATTTTTACTGCAAAAAGTCTTTTGACTACATTTCTATACTGTATTTCCGTAAAATCGTGAACAATTTTCATGAAATTTTATTTGGGCTCGAGCCCAAAAAGAAAAAACATAGCCTTCTGTCGAAAAATACCCATCCCACAAATGGAAATTAATTACATTTGTCGTATGGATTCAAACATGGTGATAGGTAGAAAAGGCATTTTGGAATTGCTTGATTCAGGAAAGCAAATTGAAAAGATTTTTCTTCAGACAGGTACAAGGGGAGACTTTGAAAAAGAACTACGAGAACGTCTAAAATCAAGGACAATTCCTGTTCAATATGTTCCAGCTCAAAAGCTCAACAAGATGACTCACGGAAACCATCAAGGGGTCGTTGCAATGATTTCAATTGTAGAATATCAATCGGTAGAAAATGTTATTTCACAACTTTATGAGCAAGGAAAAACACCTTTTATAGTCTTGTTGGATGGAGTTACAGATGTAAGAAATTTCGGGGCAATTGCTCGGAGTGCAGAAATTTTTGGAGCACATGCGATTGTTTCTCCTTTAAAAAATTCAGCAATAATTAATGAAATTACATTCAAAGCTTCCGCAGGTGCATTATCTCATCTTACTGTATGTAGAGAAAAGAGTTTGAACAATGTAGTAGAAGCTTTGCAAAACCTTGGACTTCAAATAATTGGCGCAGATCATCATGCTGAAAAGACAATCGAAGAACTAGATTTTACAGGACCATTAGCAGTTGTAATGGGAGATGAAGGCGAAGGCATAAGTTCCCATATAAGGAAAAAAATAGACCAAACTTTCAAAATTAATCAGGTAGGAAAAACGGAATCTTTGAACGTATCAGTAGCGGCTGGCGTTGTATTTTATGAAATAAGTAAATCAAGATTAAGAATATGAAAAATACCCTTAAATTTTTAACACTGACAATAGCAAGTTTATACATAGTAGCTTGTGGCTCAACCCAAAAAGGGACTAATCAAGCAAAAGCTGAAATGAACACAGCTCCTACGGAAAAAGCCTTGTTATGGAAAATTGAAAAAGAAGAATTAAGCGCTCCAAGTTATTTATATGGAACCATCCACATCATTCCAAAAGAAGATTTCTTTTACCCTTCAGGTACATTAGCTGCCATTGAAGAAACCGAAACGATGGTTTTTGAGATTGATATGTCTGTTATGACTGATATGTCGCAACAAATGGCAATGATGGCAAAAGCAGTGATGAATGACGGTAAGAAATTGAGTGATTTATTGAATGATGAGGAGTATGGAATTGTAAAAGCTCATTTCGATAAAATGGGACTTCCACTAGGATTATTTGAACGAATGAAACCGGCATTTTTGACGATTTTCGCAAGCGAAGATATGTCACCTGAAGTTTTACAAAGCGGTGATATGAAGTCTTACGAAATGGAATTCATGGGGATTGGAGAATCAAAAGACATGACAACAGGTGGACTTGAAACAATTGATTACCAGTTAAGTGTATTCGATTCAATTCCATATGTTGACCAAGCAAAAATGCTAGTCGAAAGTATTCAAAGTGCTGATGAAGGCGAAGATGAACTAGGAAAAATGATTGAAATATATAAGAATCAAGATCTTCTTGGGATGCAAGAAATGTTCAGTGATGAATCTATGGGCGACATGGATATTTTATTGAATAATAGAAACAAGAACTGGATTGCACCGATGAAAGAATATATGAGTAAAACACCAACATTTTTTGCTGTTGGAGCAGGTCATTTAGTAGGAGAAGAAGGCGTAATTTCATTGCTTAGACTAGAAGGATACACTGTAACACCAGTTAGCGAAAATGAGTAATTTAATAAGTGTAAGGGGCTTTACGCCCAAAATTGGTACAGATTCTTGGATGGCTGATACTGCTAGAATAGTGGGTGATGTAGAGACAGGCGTAGACTGTAGCTTTTGGTTTGGCTCAGTAATAAGGGGCGATGTAAGTGCGATACGTTTAGGTGATCGAGTCAATGTCCAAGACAATGCGGTGATTCATGCGACATTTGAAAAAAGCGTTACAAGCATTGGGAACGATGTGAGCATAGGTCATGGTGCTATGGTTCATGGATGCAAAATAGAAGATGAAGTTTTAGTGGGCATGAATGCAATTATCATGGATAATGCTGTGATTCAAAAGCACGTTATTATTGCCGCTGGTGCAGTAGTTTTAGAAAATATGATTTGTGAATCTGGATATATATACGGCGGCATTCCAGCCAAACCGATTAAAAAGTTAGAAGGCGATAATTTACAGTTTTTCATCAAGCGAACAGCGAAGAATTATATGAAGTATAGTTCTTGGTATGGGGAAGATAATGAGTAATTAATAATTAGTAATGAGTAATACCGGTGTGGTTAATGCCTAAATAACGTTGACCGGTTTTAAATAATAATTTAATTTAATACGGT
>CAZMKA010000092.1:0-14771 GCA_964566605.1 uncultured Saprospiraceae bacterium
GATAAAGATAATTTTATAATTGTAGGTGCAGTTGAGTTTCAAGCTTGTGATGATGCTAAATGTATCATGCCTACATTACACGATTTTACATTTTCCTTTACAGGAGTAGAAGTTAAAAGAAAATTAGTAGGTACACCTATTGATCAAACCAATACGAAAATACAAGGAAGTCTTGCTGAGCCTTTAGGTAATTGTGGCTCTTCACAAGAAATATCACAAAACTTTTTCATGACCTTTATATTTGGGTTTTTGGGGGGTTTACTAGCGTTGTTGACACCTTGTGTATTTCCTATGATACCTCTTACTGTATCATTTTTCACAAAAGATTCTAAACGAAGTGGTTTTGTAAATGGACTTATATACGGTGCATCGATTATCGTAATATATGTTTTTATAGGACTTTTAATTACAATATTATTCGGAGCTGAAGCGCTTAATGCTTTATCTGTGAACTGGATTGCTAATACAATCTTTTTCATAGTCTTTATCATTTTTGCATTTTCTTTCTTCGGATATTATGAGATAACTTTGCCAAGTTCTTGGTCCAACAAGAGTGATGCTATGGCGGATAAAGGTGGATTGATAGGTATTTTCTTTATGGCATTTACACTTTCAATCGTTTCCTTCTCATGTACAGGACCTATTATAGGTTCCGCTATTGTTCAAGCTGCTTCTTCAGGAAGTTACTTAGGGCCAGCTATTGTGATGTTGGGATTTTCTATGGCATTAGCTATACCATTTGGTTTATTTGCAGCATTTCCAGCTTGGTTAAATTCTCTTCCAAGGTCAGGCTCATGGATGACAAGCGTAAAGGTGGTGCTGGGGTTTTTGGAATTAGCATTAGCATTTAAATTTTTAAGTGTGGCTGATATGACAAAGCACTGGGATATATTGAAATATGAGCCTTTCTTAATTATTTGGATTATAATAGCAGTCTTAATGACGCTTTATTTATTTGGTTTAATAAGATTCCCACATGATAGTAAATTAAAAAAATTAAAGCCGATGAGACTAGCATTTGCTGGGCTTTCTTTGGCGACAGTGATCTATTTATGTAGTGGATTTATGATTAATCAGAAAACTGGATTGTACAAAGGATTGAGTATGTTTAGTGGAATTTTACCTCCTACTAGTTATAATTTATGGTTGGAAAAACCAGAACTTGATCCTGCTATAAAAGCTGAATTTCCATCATATACATTGTGTGCTAATAATATACCTTGTTTTAAAGAATACGAAGAAGGACTGGCTTACGCCAAAAGGGTAGGGAAGCCAATTTTTAAGGATTTTACAGGTTATGGATGTGTGAATTGTAGAAAGACAGAGGATAAGATTTGGATTCAAGATGATATTTATAATGCCTTGACGAATGACTGGGTTTTACTATCTCTTTATTGCGATGATAAAAAGGAATTAAAGGAGCAATTAGTTTCTATTCCTAGGCAAGTTGAAATGAAGAATGTGGGTAATAAATGGGCAGATTTCCAAATTGTAAATTATACTAAGAATTCACAACCATTGTATATAATGATGACGCCAGACGAAGAATTACTTGGTCACCCAAGAGGTTATTACGAAAGCGTAAAAGATTATAAAGCATTTATGGAATGTGGTATGGCTGCTTTTGAAAGTAGTAAGAAATAAGAATCTATGATCAAGGCAGTTCTTTTACTTTTTGCACTATTTATAGCACAAGGTATTTTTTGGGCCCCGACCCAAAATAGGATTGTCGAACAAAATATCAAGAATAAGATTGATGGAGTAACTTTGGTTGCACCACCACAGCCTTTTCC
This sequence comes from uncultured Saprospiraceae bacterium, assembly GCA_964566605.1. GTDB lineage: Bacteria > Bacteroidota > Bacteroidia > Chitinophagales > Saprospiraceae > JAHDFB01. Next base: position 1,794 of record CAZMKA010000092.1, read on the forward strand.
TACAGATCCTATTGTAGAAGTTAAAGAAATAGGCGCAGGATGGATAACGTGTGTGCCTTATGGCTTTGTCCGCTTTGGCTCCAATGATATTCGCTATAATCTCGACTTTCAATGGTGGGGTGAACGAAAAGAAGGAATAGAAAAGACCATTTCTTATGCTCATTCCAGTGATGTGAAAGTCATGCTAAAACCTCAGATATGGTCACCTGATGGATGGATTGGTGACTATACACTAACGTCGGAAAAAGAATGGAAAAAGTGGGAAGACGAACTCACTGAATACATACTATATTATGCTCAATTAGCAGCAGATAATAACGTAGAATTATTTTGTCTAGGTACAGAAATGAAGGCGCATAAAGCCGCACGACCGAACTTTTTCAAGAATTTAATTCCTAAAATAAAAGAAATTTACTGCGGTAAGTTAACTTATTCTTCCAACTGGGATAATTATAAAAGTGTAAATTTTTGGGATCAATTAGATTATATAGGCTTGTCAGCTTATTTTCCATTGAATGAAAAAGATACACCTGAAGTGAATTATCTTGTGAATCAATGGAAACCTGTGGAGAAAGAATTAGCTAAATATAGTAAAGAACTAGGGAAACCAATATTGTTTACGGAGTATGGATATCTTAGTGTAGATGGGTCAGGAGGGAAGACATGGTTGCTAGAAAAGAAAGTTAGGAGATTGCCGATCAATGAAGTTGCACAGGCTAATTGTTTCAAGGCACTGTATCAAGTATTCGGAGAGAAAGATTATTGGGCTGGAGGATTTATATGGAAGTGGTTTCCTCATGGAAAAGGAGGAGAAGGATATAATGAGAGGGATTATACACCGCAAGGAAAAGAGGCTTCTGAAGTTATTAAACGATATTATTCTAAGTGGTAAAAAGAAAAGAATGAAAATTTTTAAAGATCCTGTGGAAATGCAGGAATATCTTAGTAGCTTTCGAAACGCAGGCAAAAAAGTAGGATATGTACCGACATTAGGTGCTTTACATGAAGGACATATGAGCCTTGTAAGGAAATCGAATGCTATGTCTGACATTACAGTAGTTTCTATTTTTGTTAATCCTACACAATTCAATGAGAAAACTGATTTAGATAAATATCCACGAACATTTGATGCAGATGCGGATATGCTCAGAGAAGAAAATTGTGAAGTGCTGTTCTATCCTAGTGTAGAAATTGTTTATCCTCATGGAATGGACAAAGGACCGGACATTGACTTGAAAGGTATGGATAAGCTGCTTGAAGGAGCTTTTCGACCTGGTCACTTTGATGGAGTTTTACAAGTTGTAGAAAGGTTACTAGAATTAGTTAAGCCCGATCAACTTTACATGGGTCAAAAAGATTTTCAGCAGTTTACATTGATTGGACATATGATACAGCAATTAAAGATACCTACAGAATTAGTTGTATGTCCTATAAAGAGGGAGAAAAATGGCTTAGCAATGAGTTCTAGAAATGTGAGATTAACTTCTAAAGAGAGGGAAGCTGCGGGTGTAATATATAAGACATTGAATTACGTAAGAAGAAAATTTAAGCAAGATGATGCGAGTTCATGCATAGAATATGCTTTAAATCGATTAAAATCTAAAGGATTTAAACCTGAATATTTCGAAATTATAGATGGAAAAAGCCTTCAAGAAGTTAAATATTATAAAAATAGTTTATATATTGTGGCCTGTGTAGCAGTATGGGTAGGTGATGTTCGATTGATTGATAATAAAATTCTTAAAAGGTCTTAATTTACTTTTTAGTAAAACCACCCTTTTGGGTGGTTTTAATATGAATCTTATATACGATATTTGTGTTGTATATTTTTCATAGATTTAATATTACTAAACAAAATATTAAACCGGAGGAAACATTTTTTACTTTTAGGGAATCTTTAAGTTACTAGAAACGACCGAACACTAATTATAACCTACCACATACACAATATTCTTTGCTATTTAGAAATTAGCGTTGAATTTACTCTTGTAAACATTTATATTTACATGAGAATTTAAATTTTAGAAAAAAAAGGTATGGTTTTTGTACCAATTAAATAAAACTATAATATGAAGAAGATTACACTATTCTTTTCTTTCCTATTTGTTACTTGCTGTTGCTTAAACGCACAATTAGTAAATAATGGAGGTACTATAACTATTCAATCTAATGCTACATTAATTGTAGAAGGAGATGTTGACCACAATTCAGGAACTATTGTAAATAATGGTACTCTGTCAGTAGAGGGAAACATGACCAATGATGGAACTTATACGGCAGGTGCTGCAAGTAAGTTAATTATGACAGGGACGACTTCAAGTGATTTAGACATGAACGGAGCTACTGTTGCAATTTTAGAAAACGCAAAGACTGCAGGTGATGTTAATTTGACTTCATCAGTTGAAGTATCAGAGCAAGTTGATTTCAGCGGAACGAGTGATATCGTTTTAAGTGATCATAATTTAGTTTTAGCGGAAGCAGCTACAACTAATGGATCAGCAACTGGTCATTTTGTTACTGATGGAATAGGAACATTAAATAAAGAGGTAAGTGCTGCGGGAACATATACTGCTGATGTAGGAGATGGGACTGTTTACTCACCTATTCAGTATGTACACAGTGGAACTTATTCAAGTAGTACAATAAATACTTCAGTTACTAACATGAAGCATCCAGACGTAGCAGGACCTGTTGCAGGTGCTGATGATTATCTCAACAGATACTGGGAAACAACTACAACTATTGGTACGCCTAATTTACAAATGACAGGAACGTACGATGCTGGTGATGTAACTGGAGCTGCTGGTGACATGGTCGGTGCTAGATGGGAAAGCATGGAGTGGGAATTTGCTACAGGAGCACAAAATGGTACTACTGTTTCTGCAACGAGTACAGAAGCAACTACTGAATTGACAGGATTGAATTTTTATGGGAAGGCTGATTTAAAAGTATGGTTACAAGCTGCGTATAATACAGCAAGCGATAACATGAATACTACTTTAGGTACAGCAGGTTTAATACCTCAAACAAGTCCGTATGCTGATGCGATAGATTATGATCTTCCTTTAGCAGCTGATATTGTAGACTGGATAGAAATAGAATATGTAGGAGAAAATGGTAACCCAAATGTAAGAAGAAGTGCTTTATTAAAGCAAGACGGATCTGTAGTTGATGTAGATGGAGTTAGCTCATTATACCTTAAAGATTCAGACCAAGATGCTCTTATCAATATATATCATAGAAATCATCTTCCTTTTAGTTCAGCTACTCAAGTTGATTTAGTAAGTTCGACGTCTGCATATGATTATTCAGTTTCAAGTAATTTATATGACAATCCAGCATTTGTGACTGATAACGCGATTGAACTTGAAACAGGTGTTTATGGAATGTTTAGAGGAAACGGTAATGGAGATGTGAATTTAACCTTCATTGACTATGTATTAACAAGAAATAATACAACAACATCTCAAAGTTCAGTTTATAGTATTTATGATATAAACATGGATGGTAACTTATCTTTTATTGATTACGTATTATCTAGAATTAATTCAACTACAAGTAAACCAGCACATTTACAATAAAACAAAATTTCAAATGAATAAATTTATACTAACAATAGCTTTATTAGCTTTTACGATTTTTATCCAAGCGCAAAACATAGGTTTCTCTATAGATTTAAATGGTACTGAATCAACATCATCTTCGTATGTATATGATATCACGGCTACAAATAATGGAGGTGCTTCTGAAAACATTGCACTTTACCAGATTAAAATTTATTTTGAAACTGCAGAGGTAGCAAATCCTGCTTATACAAAAGATCCAGATGGTACTTTAGGATGGGATACAAGTTTTGATACGAGTCCAGATATTTTAGCTGCTAGTAATCCAGCAGTTCCTACTGATCATGATATGTCAATAGAAATATCTGCTACAGATGCTAATTTTGCTGGAACAGATCTTGCTTCAGGAGCAAGTGCTGTGGTAGGAAGATTAGCTTTCGATGCAATGCCAGGAGCGATAGATGCAACTTCTGCAATTTATTTTGGAACAAATCCTGAAACAGATGCAGCATTATTATATAATGATAACAGTTTTGTTACTTCATATCCTATTACCAATGCACAACCTCAACAAGCATTACCAGTTGAAATTTCTTCTTTTGAAGTAACAAAAAGAGGAGAAAAGAGTGCTGAATTAGTATGGGTTACACAGTCTGAGCAAAATGCATCTCACTTTGAAATTGAAAGATCTTACACAGGTGCAGACTTTGAATATGTAGGTTCAGTAGAAGCAATGGGAGAGTCAAAAGAAACTGTTTCTTATGATTACATAGACAGAACAATCGAATTAAATACGAATCAAAATACTATTGTTTATTACAGACTTAAAGTAATGGATAATGATGGATCTTTCGAATACACAGACGTTAAGAATATTTCATTCGAAACAGAAGATGTAGAAGTTGTTGTTCACCCTAATCCTACAGCTGATTATGTAGTTTTAAATTCTGATGCAGCAATCACAGGAGTATCAATTTTTGATATTGATGGAAAACTATTAGTTGACAATCTTCCATATGAAGGCAAAGTTGATTTTACTTCATTAAATTCAGGAATGTACAATGTTATGATTCATACTGAAAATGGAAATTTCCTTAAATCTATAGTTAAGATAGATTAAGATATAGAAAATATATTATGTTAATTAAGTCCTTGTTCTAATCGAGCAAGGACTTTTTTGTTTTCTATAGGATCTATTCAGGTTTGTGTACACAAAGTTTATAATATTATGGATTCTTTAAGAAAACGCTAGTATATATATTCGTACTAATCCCATATATTTGTACAATGACGAAATACATTCTTATTCTATTTTCAATTTTACTCTTTTCTTGTGGATCACCTGCTGACGCTCTGGAAGAGTTGGACCTCATGAAAGAAGGTGTACCTTTAAAAATCAAAGCTCCTGAAGATGCTATTGTTAAGCAAAAAGATATGGGTATCTTCAAAGATATTACAGTAAGAAAAGGTGATGATTTTTATATTCAGATTACAGGAGCACAGAAGTTTAATGATGATTTAAGTGCCAGAAAAGCTGAAGAGTTAAGTACAGTTAAAGGTTTCGATACTTTTTCTAAGATTATCCAAGAAGATGAAAGAGGCTTTATATTTGAAAAGAAAAAAGGAGATTCAATGGTTTACGACTTTCGATCCGTTAAGTTCGTGGGAGATAATGAATATTTATTCCAATCGGGTTTAATAGGAAGTTTCGCACTAGAGCAAGTAGAGGTGATGTATGATGCAGTAAAGTAATTTGATACTCTTTATAGGAAATCAAGTGCAGTTCAACTTATAATTACCTCCATTATAAATTAATCATTACCTAGAGAATATGAAGTAGCAGGTAATGCCTATAACTGAAAAGAAAGCAAAGCCAAGACAAGCAGCTATTATGTTATTCTTTTTATTAATTTTTTTAAGTATTCGATTATACGGCGTTAAAAAATCATGATTGATTTTTAGACTATATTCAAATTTTTGATTCAGCTTTTCATTCTTTTCTAAGTCAAGTTCTAAAAACTCTTCACCAATAAAGAATGAATACTTCTTTGTTTCCTTGATTGTAAAATCAATAAGAACTATTGATTTATTGCAATAAACGATTACATGACCACTTTTTAATCCATGGTAAAGGCCAATATCAAATTGCTGACCTATTTTATTTAGATATGTCCAACTTTGCTGCGGCATAACATATAGTTTCGGTGATACTAATTTAATGATTTGAACTCTAATTTGTTATATCAAAAGGCTTCTTATTACTTTATTGTAATATGAAAGTCATCAATTCGTGAATATTCGAAGGTGTTTTTAGAATTAGGCTCAAACTAAAAGTATGTTTTCTTAAGTAGGATTTTTATTATGATAATGTATTATACCACTTCTCCTTAAGAATTTCACATACTTTCAAGTTTATAAAAGCAAATTACTTCGTTAGAAATACCTTGTACTTGATTTTAAAATTCTTGAAACTAAAGTGAAACATTAAAACAGAAATGGTATTAATTAGAAAATTATTATCTTAATTGTTGGAAATCAATTGATTTGGTCTGTTTTTTAAGCTGAAAGTGTTTTTACATTGTAAAAGTAGAAATGGTATTAAACAGATTGCACTTTATAATTGTGGTTAAAATTCAGTAATTATCCAAAGATAATTGAGGAGAAAAGCGGATACATGGCCTTAGCCCTGTTGAGCATTTTCGACGAAGAGTATCGAAGGATAAAACTTAATTTTTCCGCCATTTTAGAGTTCAATCTGTATTATTATGATTTTGGGCGAAAGCCCAAAAAAAGGAATCTCAATTCAAAAGAGCTAATCTAATAGATCATATCAATTTTAAAATTTTTTACAATGGAACTCAAGGAAAAAGCAGAATTGAAAAAAAGGATAAGGCAATTGATTCATGAAATGGAGTATGAGATATCTTTATTAGAAGATCATGTAAAACCTATATCACCTGAAAATTCTTTAGGTAGGATAAGTAGGATGGACGCAATTAATAATAAAGGAGTTGCGGAAGTTTCTATGCGAAATAAGAAATCAAAGCTCAGTAAATTAAGAGTTGCACTGGAAAATATAGACAAGGATGACTTTGGAAGATGCAGTAATTGTGGGAATACAATTCAAGCAGGAAGATTAATGTTTTTGCCTGAGAGCACTCGTTGTATGAAATGTGCTTCGCGTTAATAGTAATAATTAATACCTTTATCGAAAATTATTGATTGTCAAAGTGTGTTATGAACTATGTAGTTCAAAAATAGATTATAAATAAAAAGAAATATGAAAAAAGGATTTGGGACCACTATAATAGGAGTTGTAATAATTGCGGTATTCACTATTCTTATGTTTTATTTATTGAAGGGATTTTGGGCATTTGCAACATTTTTTGCATGGTTCTTTTTAATCGTTGCTGCAGTGGTTAATTACAAAGTAATCGTTGATTATGTAAAGCGATTATTTGATTTATTGCAGAGGAATATTTTATATGGAGTAGGTGGAATCATTTTTTCAGTTTTGTTATATCCCATAGTTTTCTTTGTGCTTATGCTAAGAGCACTTGGAGGAAAAGCATTAGAAAAAGCTGGTTTAGACGGAGGGGTAGAAAGGCAAGAGAAAGAAGAGTTTTCTGACTATGAGGTATTGGAGGAAGAAATCTTGGATTTAAAAGAGTTGGAGAAGAGAAAAATGCGAAAGTAGTGTTGGTAAATCTACTTTTTTTCTTCAGTTTATTTTTAGCAATATATTATGCTTTTCTTATCATGAAGTATTTGGATGGGTGGAATAAAACACCTACCAATACCTATAATGAGACTTCATTTAATACATCTGTTTCTATTATTGTTGCTGCATACAATGAGGAGCAAGGAATCAAAGAATGTGTTCAATCGATATTAGCTTGCGATTACCCAATGCAAATGATGGAATTAATCGTTGTTGATAATAATTCCTCAGATAGCACTTTAGAGATTTTAAAGGGGATTAATGATCCTAGGTTAAAGATATGTGAGCAAAAGGATGGACATAAAAAGGAGTCAATAGAATGCGGAATTCAAGCTTCGAAAAATAGGTTCTTATTATTTACGGATGGGGATTGCGTTGTTAAAAAAGAGTGGATTAAATCTATGATTTACTCTCATGAAATCGATAAAGCTGATTGTGTTTTGGGGCCATTGGAAATCAGTCGTTATAATAATTTATTAACAAGATTTCAAGCATTCGATTTATTAGCGATGATGGGTATTACAAGTGGTGGCTTGAAGAATAAAGTGAATTACTTAGCTAATGGAGCAAATTTTGGGTACACCCAAAAGTTATACCATAGAATTAGTAGTATTCCAAGAAAAGACTATGCAAGTGGAGATGATGTTATGACTCTTCATGCATTTGTAAGACTAGGGGATGCAAAGATTGTATTTCAAAAGGATGCGGGGGCAATTGTGCGAACTAAGACACAAGCTTCATGGAAAGAATTAATTCAACAACGCATACGATGGGCATCCAAATCGACTAGCTATGTCAGTAAGAAAGACATTTACATAAATGGTTTTATATTTATTTTTTGTCTTTCGATTTTAATTAACTTTTTACTAACTCCAGTAACAGGTGGACTCAGTTTTTTCATAGCTATCTTCCAGCTTTTTATCAAAGGTGCAATAGACTATGCCTTCCTCGATAATATAAACAAGTTCTTCAAGAAGAAACACTTAATGAAGTATTTTATAAGTTCATTCCTAGTGCACTTCGTCTATATAATTTTTACTGGAGTAACTAGTTTACTCGGCCTTAAATATAATTGGAAAGGTAAGAAATTGAGATAAGTTATCTGAGGTTTGAAAGCCCTCCATCCATACCATAGATTTGGCCAGTTATAAAAGCTGCCTTTTCGTTTAATAAGAAAGTAGCGAGTTCTGCCACATGTTCAGCTTGTCCAAAAGTTTTAAGCGGGTGTCTTTCTTTAGCAGCGTTTTGCATTTTTTCATTACCTAGAAGTTTACCTGCAAGTGGTGTATTTATTAAGGATGGAGCGATTGCATTAACACGAATTTTGGGAGCGAATTCGGAAGCAAGACTCTTAGTAAGTCCTTCAACGGCCCCTTTAGCGGCTGAAATAGAACTATGGAAATTCATACCCGTAGCTACTGCAACAGTTGAGAAAAAAAGTATTGCAGGAGCATCGGCCTTTTTCAGTGCTTTCAAGCATTGTTTAGTTGCGTTTACAGCTCCTAACACATTTATATTGAAGTCTGATAGAAAGTCTTCATTTTTCAACGATCTAAATGGTTTTAAGGTAATTGATCCAGGGCAATAAGCTAAACCATCAATTTTTTCGGGTAAAAAAGAAGTGATTTCGTCTGAGGTTATATCAGCGTCAAAAGTATTAATAGATGCTGGTAAGTCAGCGCTTGAAGCATTTCTACTAATTACGGTTACTTCATTTTCAAGGGCTAAGTTAATAGCGAGTTGTTTACCAATACCGGAGCTTCCTCCAATGATTACGAAATGTTTCATACTTTATTTTTTTTACATTTATTGCTGCAATAGATTACATTATCCCAATTATTTCTCCATTTTTTTCTCCATACAAAAGGAAGTTTACAAACAGGACAAATTTTGGAGGGGAGATTTAATTTAGAATGTGCCATTAACGTTTACTAATCTTATTATTAGAGATAGCTTTTTGTCGGGAGCATTTATATGTTCCAAGAGAGAAATTACGTTTGGCTGCATGCTTTGTTTTTCTTCCAGCGACACGTGCTCTCCATCTTTTCCACGAAGATAATTTCATTTCTCTTTTCATGAGCTTAATGACTTGAGCTTCGGAAAGGTTGAATTGAAATTCTATAGCGTCAAAAGGTGTTCTATCTTCCCAAGCCATTTCGATGATTCGGTCGATATCTTCAGAAGAAAGATTAGGATTTTTATTCATAATAGTAAAATTAAGCACTGTAGATAGAACAGAGTATGTTGATAAAGGTTTATGTATTGGAGTTAGAGAAGAAGAGTCTTCGGTTAGAGTTGAATCTATCATACACTTATTTAAAATTAATTTTTTTTATTATATTTAAGTTGTATTAGCATTTGATTCTAATAGAAAAAGGTTTTTTAATCTTTCAGATCTAATACTTAACACATGAGATTTTAATTTCTTAACCATAAAACTTTTTATTATGAAAATTTTTCATATTACTTTATTTATTTTATTATTTGCAAGTTGGTGTAATTGTCAATGTTCAAAAAACACAGAGCTTGAATCTACTATAACTGTTTTTGATTGGACAACTGACTATTTTGATATTTGGTTTAAAGTTGAAAATTCTCCTCCGAATCTTGTTGAAATTGCCTCCCCTTTTATTATTGCTGGGAACTCAGCTCAATTCAATACTGATTTTCTCGCTGAAAATTTAGACTATTCTATAGAAGATGGATGGGAAATTATATATTATGATTTCGGAACAGAACAATTTGGAGTTGCTGAACCTTCTTTTGCACTGTATAATCGTTATACCGGCTTGTTTAGATTTTTTATGTACATTTCTGCTAATAATGACTCTTTTTCTGAGGCTCAAATAAGAACATATATGGCTGAAGTAGCTGGATCTAATAAAGAGTCGGCATTATTTGAAACACAAAATGCGATTCATAATGCAATAGATAATTTTGCAAAAAAAGGAGAGCTAAATACTATAAATAAGTATAACGAAAGCTATGGAACTTGGATACTTTCAGAATGGACAACTCATTATGATCCTTGTACTTGCGTTTCAGAGTTAAAACTTGTGTTTGAACCTGTTTTAAGAAATATTTCTACAGTAAATTTAAATATTGATGGATCAAGCAATATTGTACCTGTTTATAGTTCAACAAATGCTGGAAATTCATCAATAAGAGGCACATTTGGGATTGTCGGAGATCAAGTAAATGTTGTGGGGTCTTCTTTAAAAAAAGGCTATGAAGTGTATAAAGCATTTGATAACTTAGAAAAAACCATCGAAAAGCAAATTTCTTTTGAAGATACTGAATCGACTCCAGCAATTTTAGTTGACTTAGCTAAAATTGTAACAGGTGTTAACAGCGGTAATTATTTAGCTTCTGCCGCAGGTATTATATCAGTAATTAATACGCTTTCAGGCAGTTCATCATCAAAGACCATTTCTTCTTATAGTGCCAATCATTCTTTTATTGCTAATGGTGAAATTGAATTTGAAGCCCCTTACGGAGCAGCTGAAGTTTATGTTCCTGGAAGTAATCATGCAGAGTTACCCCAACTGAAAGTTCCAATATATGATAATGTTTTAGGTATTGCTAGTATTTTAGAAACACCTACTTATGATAGATTAACTTTAATTGAGACAGAGATAGATGATTGTCCAGGAGGTTCTTTTGCTGACTTTAACATTAAAAAAGAATATTTTAAATTAACTGAAGATATAGTTTATGCTATTAATTCGAATGCTGGAATTAACTCAATTCCTAAAAATGCAAAAGTATCAATACATTTTGAGGCAACAGACTTAACTCCATGTTACGGTGATTCAGAGGAGTATATGGCTCGAATTTATTTCACTGAATATAATACAAATAATTCATTGATTAGAGTTGATGATTTAATTTATAGAACGCCTTACATGAATTTAAGTTGTTTAAAAGATTATCCTGTTTCATTTTTAACTGGAATTTATAATGGATGTACTGCATCTAGTGGATGTGGTAAAATGAAAGTCACGCCTTATATAAAATTTGCAATGGAGTTAGAAACTGAAGATTCAAAATCTATAGCTTATTTGAGGTCATACAAAATGAGACCTATTGTTCCTGAATATAATTGGAATAATAAACCTATTAACTCTTTTTTAAACATACCTGAAAATTTAGAAATATCTTATGAAGATATAAATGAAGATACTCAATCTTGGGGAAACACGACAGTTATAGATCCTCCAAATAATGAAATAATAGTAGAAAATGTAGATGGCTCTGTTCAAATAATTCAACTTGATACAGATTCAGATCCTTCTACACCAATTAAGTATACAACAAGAGATTTTGAAATTGATTGTGGAGAAGTCTTAGCGGTAAACGATGTTTATTTAAGTAATTTTTGTAATAATATTTATGATCCAGTTGTTGCTCTAAGTACTAATGGATTGAGTAAAGAAGATTCTACAAGCGAGGAAGAAATAAATAGTACTTCATTAACAATTTTCCCAAATCCAAGTTCCGATCTTATAAAAATTGAGAATCCAGAATTAATGGGAAATCAATATTCTATTAAAAGTTTAACTGGACAATTTATTAAGCAAGGAGTTTTAACCGAAAATGGTATTTCCATAGTCGATTTACCAAAAGGAATTTACATTTTAAATGTTTACTTTCAATTCACTCCCTCAACAATTCACTATGGAAAATTCATTAAAATTTAATCTAGCCCATTCGTTACCTTTATTAACTATCTTATTTTTATTTTCATGTTGTAAATGCAATGATCCAACCGATCCTGAATGTTCCAATTATGATCCTTGTCTTAATTTAACTGAATTAGTAGCAGATTTTGGTTCCGGTTATAGAATCGAATTAGATGGAAGCGATCATTATAATGGCTTTTTCCCTGATACTACGATATTTTTACATGGAGATACCATTCCTGGCACTTGTTACTTTTATTCTTACACTGAAATAGCTGATAGCTTTCACTGGAAAGTAGGAGATGATCCTAGATTATTTAAAGGACGAGAATTGTATTTAGAATTCCCTTCGCAGTTTCATTTAGAAACGATTGAGGTTCAAAATATCGTGTTTGATAATAATCTCTGTCATGAAAATAATTTTATTAGTGATACGATTACGAAAAATGTAGTTGTTAATAAAAACCCAGATGACCCTCTATTTACTCCTTTTTTTAATCATAAGTATATTGGAACAAGTTCAGAGTCTCCTCAAGACAGTTTTGAAATTGAAATATTAAAAGAAATTAGAAGAGTTGTGAATTTCCCTGAAGGACATAATGGTCATACATTGGTTTTTAGAAGTAATTATGATCAAATTTATTTTCATGGAATTTGGGGGCAAACTCTATGGTTAGCTAATATTACTGTTGATGAATTTGATCGAAAGAAGTTATATATAAATTATAAAATTAGTTATGACGCAGGGGAAACATTTGCTTGGCATATTTACACTGGATACCAAGTTGAATGATAGGATATTTTAGTGCTAATTAAGGGCGGGTTTTTCTCGCCCTTAATATATTTTCAAAAAACTATAATATTATAATTTTGTCACATCTCCTTCAAAATAACAACTTCTGCCACTCGATAAACTTTCAAACATATAATACTGATTGCACTATATAATTGTGGTTGAAATTCAGTAATTATCCAAAGATAATCGAGGAGAAAAGCATGACCAATCGATTCA
>CAZMKA010000093.1:0-4410 GCA_964566605.1 uncultured Saprospiraceae bacterium
CCTCGACGCAGGTCTAGAGAAAACGAAAGACAACATCTTTGGTAAACTTTCTAGAGCTGTAGCTGGTAAATCAACAGTTGATGAAGAAGTTTTAGATGAACTAGAACAGATCTTAATCTCTTCGGATGTGGGTTTGGATACTACTATAAAGATTATAGAACGAATAGAAGCTCGTGTTGCTAAAGATAAGTATATCAACACCAAAGAACTCAACACGATTCTAAAAGATGAAATCGTCGCTCTTTTAGCTGAAAACAATAATGAAGATTACGATGATTATCTTCCGCCAAATCCCAAAACACCGCATATCATTTTGGTAGTAGGTGTCAATGGCGTTGGTAAAACAACAACGATAGGTAAAGTAGCTAATGCAATAAGAAAGCAAGGAAAAACTGTCGTTTTAGGTGCAGGTGATACTTACAGAGCTGCAGCTGTTGATCAATTAAAAATATGGGCTGATAAAGCTGATACACATTTTGTAAGCAAAGGCATGAATACTGATCCAGCTGCTGTTGCATATGAAACAACTCAGTATGCTCAAAATTTCGGGATTGATGTAGCTATAATCGATACAGCCGGTAGACTTCATACGAAGACTGGCCTGATGAGAGAGCTTACTAAAATCAGAAATTCTATAGGAAAAAGAATGGAGGGTGCACCGCATGAAGTCCTTCTTGTACTAGATGCAACGACTGGACAAAATGCTATAGAACAAGCTACTGCATTTAGTGAAGCTACAGACGTTTCTGCATTAGCTCTTACAAAACTAGATGGTACAGCTAAAGGAGGTGTTGCCATAGGTATAAGTGATCAATTCAAAATCCCTATTCGTTATATAGGAGTAGGTGAAGGAATTAATCAACTTCAGATTTTCAATAAAAAAGCGTTTGTAGATAGTCTTTTTGATCAATCTGAAAGAAAAAAAGAGAAATCGGACTACGAAATAGAAAGTATAAAGCCGAAATAATTCATATTTAATGCTTTAGACGACTTTTAAAGATCATTTAGATTCAAATCTAGCGGTTTAAGGATAATTGAGGGTCTATATAGTGTACAATAATTAATTTTAATAGTATCCTAAAATGAAGAAATCTTCTATCACCTTTTGTTTGCTCATTTCTTTGGTTCTGTATTACTCGTTCTCTTCTAATCCTCCCAATGGAAGAACTGGTGCACCAGGAGAAAACACTTGTGGATCTGCTGGATGTCATTCGCCGAATAATCCCAACTTCGCAGGAAGTATAAATATAACAGGACTACCAGCCGATATAACACTAGGACAAACATATCCATTAGTTATTACTATTACAGATGATGTGTTGCTAGCTTCAAGAGCTGGCTTCCAAATGACGAACGTAGGTCCTGATCAAGGAGCTTCTGTTGGTACATTCTCTAATGCTTCTTCAAACGCCGTAATTACAACAAGTGGAATAAGAACTTATGTAGAGCACAGTCCAGCATCCTCATTTTCAAACGGTACAGTAATTTATACTGTAGATTGGACTGCACCAAATGATCTTACGGATCAAGATGTAATTGATTTTTATGGTATATCAGTAATTGCAAATGGAAGTGGAACAGCAAATGACCTTGTAGTTACCCAACAAATTTCAGCTACAGTAGATTCACCTGTTGCTACATTGGCTATAAATCTTACTAATATAACTGATCCACTTTGCTCTGACAGCGAGGATGGTTCAGCTGAAGTAAATATAATAGGAGGTGTTCCACCCTACTCCATTCAATGGTCAAGTGGAGAATCTGACCCTGTAGCATTAATGTTATCAGATGGAGGCAATTCTGTTACAGTAACAGATGCAGCTACTTCAAGTGAAGTTATAGACTTCAATTTGAACGCACCTTCACCTATATTCATTATACCTGAAGAAGTTTTCATAATTGATGTTGCATGTATAGGAGAAAATACAGGCTCAATAAATGTTTCAATTTACGGAGGTGGAACAGGTGAGTTAGAGTTCTTATGGAGTAATGGAGAAACTACTGATGTAATTGAAAACTTAAGTGCTAATACCTACACACTTACTATTAGTGATGAAAATGATTGTGAGTTAATAACAAGTTATACGGTAGAGGACGGAGCAGATGTTTCGGCTCTTATTAACCCATTGGGGTCGAATTGTGATGAGGAAATGAATATTACAGCAATTCCTTTCCCAGCAGGAATACAATATCAATACAACTGGAATACCAATGAAACAACGCCAACTATAAATGCATCTGCAGGAATTCTATATGAAGTTACTGTAACAGATATAAATGGATGTACTGCGTCTAATTCTTTTTCGTATGAACAAAATAATGGTTTAGAAGTAAACATAACAGTAACGGGTACAGGCCCTTACACCTTAACTGCTGAAGCGAGTGGAGGAGCAACCACTAATTATACTTATCTATGGATTGAAACAAATGAAACAACGGCATCGATAACAGTAAATGATCCCGGAACTTATACAGTCATCCTTTCAGATCAAGTATGTGAAATATCCGATTCTATTTCAATACAAAATAATTGCTCATTAACCATTGACAGTTTATTAGTTTCTAATCCTTCATGTAATGGAGATAATGATGGTGAGATATTTATAGAAGCTGCTTTCGATATGAATTCCGATTTGATTCAATATGAATGGTCAACTGGTGATAATAGCCAAACACTTACCAATCTATCTGCAGGATTATATTCTGTTACTATCAGTAATCCTACTTGCATAGATTCTTTTGTTGTTGAAGTTTTGGAACCTGAGGCATTAATACTCAATGTAGATATAATGCAGCCTACAGAATCAAATCCTAATTTAGGAATGATCAATTCGACAATTAGTAACGGAACTGCACCATATGAATTCGCATGGTCGACAGGTGATACGACAAGTTCAATTGATAATTTAGGTGCAGGGTTTTATAATCTTACGGTTAATGATTCGAATGGATGTTTAGCAATAATTGATTCAATAGAGTTATTACTTTTGGAATGTGATATAACTTCAGCAGTGAATATCGATTCTATTTTCTGCGAAGACGATTTAGCAACAGCAACAATTTTAACGGATATTCCTTTGGGTTTAAACCCAAAATATGAATGGTCAACTGGTGATTCTACGAATAATGCTGATTCGTTAATTGGTGGTTTTTATGAAGTAACAATAACAGATGCATTAAACTGTGAAGACACATTGAGTTTCACAATTCTTAATTATGTCATGCCTTCAATTACTGTTGACTCAATGACTATGATTACTTGTGATGATACATTAGCATATATTGAATTAAACGTGGATTGGTTGTATGAGCCATATGACATCTTGTGGTCGAATGGCGAAACGGGATTAATTGCAGATTCGCTTGAAGAAGGAGAGATTTCTGTCATCATTACAAACGCTAAAAATTGTGTAACAACTGACACGTTCATTATAATAAAGGAGAATCCACCTAGCCCTGTCGCTATTGTTGAAAACGGCACAGCCACTTTGGATGAAGATGGAAATTTCATAGGTATTCCAGATATCCCATTCGATCTAAAAGGATCATGCGAAGATAGTCTTTATCTGGATTTATCAGCCCTCGAAGCGAATTGTGAAGATATAGGCACACAAGTAGAATATGAGGTATATTTTTATAATAGGACTGAAATACTAGATACAATAGATATACTAGTGGACGTGGTTGATATCACACCTCCAGTTGTTGAAGTTGAACTTAACTTCAACTTTATTGAATTCTGTGGTTTTGCGGATACGATATTAGTTTTTGAAAATGACCAGGTGTTTATAAGTGATAATTGTGATACAGAAATTGACAGTTTTTTTCAAATTGAAATTCAAAGCACAAGCTCTGAAGAAATATGTCAATTATTTACGTCTTCTGATGCCTCAGGCAATAAGACGGATTTTGAAATTTGCTTTGATATACTTATCTATTCAGCACCAGAAATGGAAGCAGAAGTGACAGATGTGGCATGTTTTATGGAAAGTACAGGATGTGTTGAGATTGAGACTTTTGGTGGAACGCAACCTTTTACATTTACAGGAGGACCAACGTGCGATTTACCAGCGGGTGAATATAATTTTTCAGTTCAAGATTTTAATGGTTGTGTAGATAGCATATCTGTTGAGATTACAGAACCAACAGAGTTAGTAATTACATTGGAAGAGATCCAAAATGAGATGCCGGGAGAAAGTGATGGTTTCATTGACGTTACAGTAAGTGGAGGTGTTGAACCGTATGAATATGCATGGACGGAAAACGGTGCTTTAGTGAGTAGTTTCGAAGACTTGGTCAATTTCCCAGCGAGTCAGTATGACCTAACTGTTACAGATGCTAATGGATGTGTAAGCATTCTTAATAGTTTCATCGATGTATTTTCATCTTTAGAGAATGAGGAGTCATTAC
>CAZMKA010000093.1:4420-7995 GCA_964566605.1 uncultured Saprospiraceae bacterium
AATCAGGATGTAATGCTTGAGAATCTTAGAATAGGGTCAAGTATTCGATTCATAGGAATTGATGGAAGAGTTCTATTTCATGAAGACCAAGTATCAAGTACAGCAATGTCAATAGATGCTAGCAACTGGATAGCAGGAACTTATCTTTGTTTTGTAGAACACGAAGGAAAGAAACAATTGATTAAGGTGATAAAGGGATAGTAAGGAAGAAAGAGATCTGTCTTTATTGAGGAATGTGGATTTAAGAATTTTTTTGGTTAAACCCAAAGGTCAAAATTGTAATAATTTTTTTGGGCTTTAAGCCCAAAAAACAAACAATAAAGATAAAGTGCTCTTAACTATCTTCTATCAAAGACTTTTAAAGAATTGATTGTAGTACTAAAATTAATTTCCTTCCTTACTCAGTTGATTGTCAATTAGTATAACAAATCATCCAATGACTTTAATTTATTTAAGTTAATTTCTTTATCATATAATATTGCAGGGTTTGGAATATAACATGTTTCATTTGTACAAGATTTTATATAGTACTATGAAAGATTGTATCTTTAATCTTTAAACTACCACCCTCATGATTATAATACTACTAACCCTATTGACTGATCTTGTAAATAGAAAAGAATCTGAAAATTACAATTAAGATTAATTTCTCGTTTTTTAGTCTACTTAATCTTGAATCCAAATAATATCCATCAATACTTAATAAGCTTCTCTACATATACTCCCCGCTCATCCTCTATAATAATAAAATAAGAGCCAGAAACATATGAAGATAAATCAAGCGTAATTTCTCTTTGCCCATCATATAAATCATTGAAAATCTGTTGTCCATGAATATTTACAATCTGTAAATTCACTTTTTGAGAAGGTGTCATATTGTAATAGATGGTCGTTATGGTATTTACTGGGTTAGGATAAATAGTAAACAAGGGAATTTCATGTAGATTTTCTGTGTTTGTAATCACTTGAACATTAGTAACTATTGTACTATCACACCCACTCAATGAAGAATACACTTCGGTAAATATTGTATCCATTGTAATAATTACTCCATTATACTCTTCACCAATCCCAACACTTACCGTTGATTCATTATAAGATGTATCCAAAACAGATAAGCCTAGTATAACTAATGTGTCACAACCTTCTACACTTTCCACCATCAAAGAATAAACCCCATCTTTTGTGTAGAAATTTTCAGCATAAAAGAATGTATCCAATTCACAAATCTGAGTATCGATTTCAACTAGAGGTACAGTAAGCAACATCAAATCTAATACAGCAACACTATCGCAACCTTGAGAAGATACTAAGACTGCAGTGTAAATGCCTTGTTCATTATAATCCATACCATTCCAAGTGTAAAATTCGCCTTCACATATTGTTGCATCTTCAAATCCCATTTCAGTCGAGATTACTGAAAGGTTTAAATAGGCAATGCTATCACAATTTTCATCAGTTACGAATTCGGTTTCATAAACCCCAGTCATCGAATATAATTGGTTATTCCATTCAAACTCTTCTCCAGCACATATATTAACACTTAATGTACTGCTTATTGGGGGATTTACTTCAAGTTGTAATTGAGCTATACTGTCACATCCATCGGGCAATTCTATTACAATTTCATATATCCCTGACGTGGTATATTCTACTCCATTCCAAACATAAATTCCTCCAGAACAAATCTCATCAACTTCAACACTTAAGGGAGCTTCTAATTCTTCTACTATAATAGTTACGATACTATCACAACCATTCATTCCGAGAAATAAATCAGTATAAGTTCCAGGCTCACATATTTCTGCAGCCTCATAAACTATGCATCCTCCAGCACAAAGTTCCAAAGTTATTATTGTATCACTAATTGAATTCTCAATCAATTCAAGTTCAAAATCAATGATCTCACATTGAATGGTGTCAGTAAATGAATAAATCCCCGCCTGATCAAAATTCATCGATCCGATACTATATGTATTTCCCTCACAAAATACATCATTAACTATGGAGTCAATTTCTGTATATTCTATGGAAATGTCAGATAGAATAGTTGCATCCGATGTGTAACATAAATTGGTTGCACTTACTGATATTGTAAATGATTCAGGATCGTCAATTGCTACTGAAATACTAGCATCATAATAATCATCCACCAATACCCCATTAACAGTCCAAATGAATTTACACGTTGAATCTGAAACTGCACTAAATTCAAAAACACCTCCATCACAAATTGACGATGGACCAAAAAGTTCAGGACTATTAATTAACTCTGCAGCTTTTGTACTTCCAAAATCAACTGATATTGTATAATTACAAATACTCCCCGTCCAACCATCAAGAACCAGAAAATATCGATTCCCTATTTTAAGATTATTTGCGAATAATTCTATTTCTTCTTCAATGCCTTCACCACAATCAACAACATAAGCTTCATTATAGTCAAAAAATGGATTATATTCTTCATACAATGCGGCCTGCATTCCTATTCCCATAGGAGTTTGAAAACAATTAAAAGGTATAATGCGAATTAAGAGATCCTTAGAACCAGCAATAAAACTAATTACCTGCCCATTATCAACTACGAAATCGGGAAAAATACAACCAGGCATTTCTTGTTGGGTATACGTTTCTGGTAATTCACTACAGAATCCATCAATTCCATCGCAAAATAATGTAACATCTTCTTCAAAAACATCAACAGGAGCAAATGGAAAATTACATTGCGAATTAAGAAAAGAAAAAGAAAAAAGGAAAGGGATAAGAATTAAAGATTTCACATGATTCATAATACAACAATTTGATTATGAATATAGAACATTAACTTTTAACAAACAACTAAACTTTTAAAAACTCCATTTTTAAAGCCACGAATCAATGTGTAATCACTATCAAAAATTGAATTAATTCACTTAGACACTATTACTTCATCATTTCAGCTTCTTTTTTTGAAACATCTTTGCCATTTAAATCGTTACTTCCATGTATAAACATCTACTTTTATGAAATTTAGTATTTGCTTAATTATTGCTTGCTTTTTAGGGTCATTTATAAATGCTCAGGACATTAATACGCGTTATTCTGCAGAGGATATCAAACAAGCAAAAGAATCAGGTGAAATCATTCTTTTCGAAAAACAAACCATTGATTTAGGTACAATCAAAAAAGGTAGTTACCCTGAATTCACTTATCGTTTTCTAAACATCTCTGAAGAAAACATCGAATACAGTTTCTTTGATGTTTGTTCGTGTTCAATTCTTACTGTTGATGAAGACGCAGTGATAAAGCCAGGCGAGGAAGGAACATTCCATATAAAATTCGATAGTAAAGAAAGAGAGGACGAAGAACCTGTAGATGTGAATTTTGAATTAAAAAACATCGATAAGAGGAATAATTATCCATTTTTCTATGCCGCACAGTATACTTTCAAATTCCAGTAATGCAAAAGATTGAAGGCAAGACTATCATCTTTTATGACGGTGCCTGCATCTTATGTAATGGATTCATTAAGTATATTTTCAAAAGAGATCATACAAAGACATTTTACTTTAGTCAACTACAAAGTAAATATGCTC
>CAZMKA010000093.1:8005-14648 GCA_964566605.1 uncultured Saprospiraceae bacterium
GGCTCGAGCCCAAAAAACTAGAAACCATGGTGCTTGTTCACGACAACAAGCTTTACTCAAAGGGCCTTGCTGCCTTAAAGATAATCGAACTTCTCCCATTTGGCATACATAAAGTGTTACTTATCGGTAAGATCTTACCTACATTTATAATCAATAGAATCTACGACTTTGTAGCATCTATTCGCTATAAAATCTTTGGTAAAAAAGAAGAATGTACCATACCTTCTTCAGATATTCGACAACGGTATATAATAAATTGACTATATATACAGTTTTTTCAGCATGAATAGGATCAAAGCAATATTTACCAAACTTTGGAATTGGTTTAAATCCAAAAAATGGTATAGCAAAATATTTATTTTGGGCGCAAGCCTCTTTCTTACGGGTGTAATCTCTGTATTGCTTCTATTCTTATCAGTGAAGTGGAATGTTGTAACAAAACTCCCTTCCAACGAGGAAATCCTCTCCATCAATAACCCACTATCAACTGAAATCTATTCCCGCGAAGGTAATCTGTTCGGTATATTTTACGACGAAAATAGAGGCGACCTTGATACTAGCGACCTTACTACTAACTTCAAAAACGCACTTCTTGCCACTGAAGATATTAGATTTTATAAGCACAGCGGTATAGATTACAGGTCACTTGGCCGTGTTATCATTAAGTCTATTATTCTCCAAAATGACGCATCAGGTGGTGGCTCTACCCTAACCCAGCAACTAGCAAAAAACCTTTACCCTAGAAAACGATTTAAATTCTTAAGTCTGCCGCTTAATAAGTTTCGCGAGATATGCATCGCACAAAAACTTGAAAAAAACTACACCAAAGACGAAATCCTTCTCCTTTACTCCAACACTATTTCTTTCGGTGAAAGAGCCTTCGGTCTCTACACTGCTTCCAAAAGATTCTTCGGTAAAAAACCTATTGACTTAAGTCTAGAAGAATCTGCAACCCTTGTAGGTATTTTAAAAGCACCTTCTTATTACAGCCCAAAAAAGAATCCTGAAAGATGCAAAAACCGAAGAAATATCGTTCTGAGTCAAATGCAGAAATATGAGTTCATTACCTTGGAAGAACTAGATAAAGCTAAGGAAACTGAACTTGTTCTTAACTATAAATCTATTTCAGAATCAACTGGACTTGCAAGGTATTTCCAACAGTACATTAAGAAAGAATTCCAGCAATGGGCTAAGGAAAACCCCAAAGAAAATGGCGATCTTTATCACATCAATCGAGATGGACTAAAGATTTACACAACATTAAACTACGACTTACAGATTGCCACTGAGCACAATATGGAAAAACATATGAAAACGCTTCAGGGCATCTTTGATCGTTCATGGAAAAACGGAAATAAGTATGGACCCAATGATCGTTATTTCAAAAATGAAATATCATCTGGGCAACTAGGAAAACGATTCAAAAACTTAAGTGAAGAAGAGATACAAAAGATATTGGATACTGAAAGAGAAATGCGTCTTTGGAAATGGGGGAAGAAAGAAAAAGAACTTGTCTCTGTAGAAGATTCTATTCGACATTACATGAGTTTACTTCAAACAGGAATTTTGGGTGTAAAAGCCAAAACCGGTGAAATCATAACTTATGTAGGAGGGACTGATTATGGTAAATTCCAATTCGATAATGTTCTAGGTAAAAGACAAGTGGGATCTACATTCAAACCAATTGTGTATTTAGCTGCTTTAAAAAAAGGTCTTACTCCTTGTGATTATTTTGCTAATGAAAAACGAATTTACAGCGATTATAAAGACTGGGAACCCGAAAATTCCGACGGAAAGTATGGAGGATTCTTGTCTGTTCGAGAGGCTTTGACTCGCTCAGTAAATACAGTTTCAGTTCAATTAATGTTTCATGCTGGCATGAAAAACGTGGTTGAATTCGCTAATAGTCTTGGAGTAGAAAGTAAATTACCTGCAGTCCCATCACTAGTACTTGGTACCGCAGATATTTCTTTGAAAGAAATGGTGACAGCTTATAGTTCGATTGCCAATGGAGGTAGAAAACCTGATCTTTATAGCATTAGTAGAATAACAGACTCCAAAGGAAATGTGTTATATGAACGTGAAATGCCTGATATCGAAGAAGAAGAAATTGAAGCTCCATATCACATGATTAAAGATATCATGAAAAATGTAACAGCTGAAGGTACAGGAGCTAGAATCTATAATTACAATATTCCATTTGATGTAGCAGGTAAAACAGGGACTACACAAAATCAAACAGATGGTTGGTTTATAGGAGCTACTGATGATTATGTTTTTGGTGCATGGGTTGGCGCGCAGAATAGAGGGATTCACTTTAGGAATCTTGGGACAGGCTCAGGAGGCAGAACTGCTTTGCCTTTAGTTGGAAGAATGTTTGAATACATAGCATCAACTGGTTATTCGCCTGAAATTC
This sequence comes from uncultured Saprospiraceae bacterium, assembly GCA_964566605.1. Lineage (GTDB taxonomy): Bacteria > Bacteroidota > Bacteroidia > Chitinophagales > Saprospiraceae > JAHDFB01. Next base: position 10,422 of record CAZMKA010000093.1, read on the forward strand.
CACTTATTGATACCTTCAATATCAGTTGCCCAGATTCTATTAGCACAGAGGAATATGCATTTTTAGAGGAAAATCCTGGACAATTTGCACGAATTGAGAAAGCGAGAGGAAAAGATAAATTGGATATATTAGATATCTTATTTGGGGAAGAGGATTTAGGAGAAGTAATTACGGGTGAGCCGCGTAAAACAACACCTAATCGAAGAACACGTCAACCAAGTAGACCAAGAAGTTCATCAAAGAGTGATACTGAATTACAGAAATTCAAGAAACAAATGGAGAAATCCTTAAATAAGTTATTGAAAAAGAAAAAGAACAAAAAGAGGAGGAGAAGAAATTAATTTTTTACATAATTTCTCAAATCTAAAATTTAGATTAATCAAGTAAACTTTTCTTTGAACTATTGCGCCATCCTGCTCTACTTTCATAGTTAACATAGAATATTTTCAAGTCAGCTTGGCTTTCATACTTTGTAAAAAACACGCTATGATCAGCTCTTGATTCGTATTCTACAAAATGCCAATTCCCATTATTACCTCTAGCTTGTGACTCGTATTCTTCTTTGTACACTAGCAAGTCAGCTTGACTTTCATAATCTACCACAAAGACAGAGACGTCTGCCCTACTCTCATATTCGACTTCATATATTTTTTGGGCGAAAGCCATAGAAATAAAGATAAAAGTAAAAACGAACAATGATAAAATCTTTTTCATACCATGAAAATACGAAAACAGCTGACCAAAGTCAATAAGACCAAGAAATTTAAAAGAACCTTAAGGTTTATCCTATCGCGTTTTTGTAATTCTCACTTACCTTTTCCCAGTTGATTACGTTATTCCAATTGGTTACATAATCACCTCGTTTATTTTGATAATTCAGGTAATAAGCGTGTTCCCACACATCAATTCCCATTATTGGCGTACCAGGTTTCTCAACCACATTTACCATTAAAGGATTATCTTGATTCGGTGTAGAAGTGATATACAATTTATTGTCTTTATCGACACATAACCATGCCCATCCTGATCCGAATCTAGTTTTTGCAGCTGCACCAAAAGCAGATTCGAAATCTGCCTTGGAACCGAAAGTTGTGTTTATTGCTTTCATCAATTCAGCACTCATATCACTTCCTCCTGGCTTCATTACTTCCCAAAACATGCTGTGATTATAATGTCCTCCACCATTGTTACGCACACCAATATCACTATCCACATCTTTGATAGAAGCCATCATTTTAGCAAGTGATTTTCCAGCTAAACTATGATCTTGTAGAGCTGCATTAAGCTTTCTCACATAACCCGCATGATGCTTGTCATGATGAATCTCCATTGTTCTAGCATCAATATTAGGTGCCAATGCATCGAATGCATATGGTAAATCAGGTAAAGTGAAATTAGTCACGGATTCTTCCTCACCAGCCTTTTTAGCTGTATCAGCACATGAAATAAGTGGTAAAGCGCCTATTCCAACTGCAATTACACCTGTTTTATTTACAAATTCTCTACGTTTCATTTTGTTATATTATGTGGTAATGGAAAGCTATAAAAAATAAATCAAAGTATAAACTTTGATACAATTATTCTTTAAATAAAAGATAAATAGCAAATGTTTAGAATGTTTGTATTTTATACCAATTATAACAAACAATTTTAATATTATTACTGCGTTTGAAAATTTTATAGAACAACTAAATCTTACCCTATGAAACAGTTTCTCATACTACTATTTATTTCAACATCTTTCATGACATACGCGCAAGACAATCTTGTTTACCAAAAACCAAGTGACGAAATTTTAAGCTTAGTTGACGTACAACTAGCTCCTAACATATTAATGAACAATGACAAATCTGTCATGATTCTTCTTTATAGAGATGCGTATAAATCTATTGATGAATTGTCCAGAAAAGAAATGAGACTAGCGGGTTTGAGAATTGACCCTGCAACTAACATAGGTTCTAGAACTACCTATTTCAACAATATGCGTATTAAGCATATAGGAGGAGATGACCAAACAGATAAACAAATTTCAGGATTACCTGCAAAAACGAAAATTACGGGTTTCCGTTGGTCTCCTGATTATTCGAAAATAGCATTTACAAACACGTCTGAAAAAGGTGTTGAATTATGGGTAGTTGATATTGCATCGGCTTCCGCCAAAAAATTAACCGATGCAGTTGTAAATGCTAATATGAGAGATGCAATCAATTGGTTTTCTAACAGTAAATCGATACTAATCAATCTTTTACCTGCTGATAAAAGCATGCTTATTGATACAGAAAACACTGTACCTTCAGGTCCTACAATTTCTGTAAGTGATGGAAAAAAAGCACAGAACAGAACATATCAAGATCTTTTGAAGAACGTAAATGATGAAAAGAATTTTGAAGTTTTAGCAACAAGTGAGGTATACAGGGTGGACTTGGAAGGTAATAAATCGAAGTTTCTTGATGCTGCAATGTACAAGTCGATTAGTTTTTCACCTGACGGAAACTATGTGCTTGTAAGTAAAATAGAAAGACCATTTTCTTACCTAGTTCCATATAGGAGATTCCCATCGGTTTCAACAATCTATGATAAGAATGGACGTGAAGTTATTGTTGCTAATAAAACTCCACTTTTAGAAGATCTTCCTAAAGGATTTATGTCGACACAGAAAGGTAAAAGAAGCTGGTCATGGAGAGCAGATAAAGCAGCGAGTTTAATATATGCTGTTGCTCTTGACGGAGGAGATCCAGCTAATGAAGTAGAATATAGAGATGAAGTTTTTCAATGGGATGCACCATTTAAGGATGAGGCGAAATCACTAGTAAAGACGAAAAATAGGTATAGTTATATATCGTGGGCTAATGATAGGTTGGCAATCGTTCATGATTATTGGTGGAATACAAGAAATACGAAAAGCTATTTATTTGATCCTTCAGGTAAGGATAGCGAAGTGAAGACTTTAATTGATAGAAATTATCAAGATAGATATAGCGATCCAGGAGATTTTGTAACAGACAAGAATGAATTTGGAAGAAATGTTTTAGTATTGGATAATGGAAAAGCATTTCTTTTAGGAGATGGATATACAAAAGAAGGTCAATTTCCATTTTTGAGTGCATTTGATCTTGAAAGTGGAGAGACAGAAAGATTATATACAAGTGCGGTTGAGAATCAACTTGAAACTCTGTATGATTTCGACATGAAAAAGAATCAATTACTCTTGAGAGTTGAAAGTAAGAACGATTATCCTAATTACTATTTTAGAGATTTAGATAAAAAGACATTATCACAGGTGACATATTTCGAGAATCCATTCAGAGCGATACAAAATGTAGAGAAAGAAGTTATTACTTATAAAAGAGCTGATGGCTTAGAATTGTCAGGAACATTATATTTACCAGTGGGTTATGACAAAAGTAGTAAAGAAAAAATGCCTATGATATTATGGGCATATCCACGTGAATTTAAAGATAAAAACAGTGCATCACAGAATACTCAAAATCCGAATGAATTTACGTATCCATACTGGGGGTCACCAATATACTGGGTAAATAAAGGATATGTTGTTCTTGATGATGCAGCGTTTCCTATTGTAGGAGAAGGAGATAACCAGCCTAATGATTCATTCCGTGAGCAATTAGTTGCAAATGCGAAAGCTGCCATAGATGCAGTTGACAATATGGGATATATTGATAGAGAAAGAGTAGCTGTAGGAGGACATTCATACGGTGCTTTCATGGTTGCTAATTTATTGTCACACTCGGATTTATTTGCAGCGGGAATTGCTAGAAGTGGAGCGTATAATAGAACATTAACTCCATTTGGTTTTCAAAGCGAAGAGAGATCTTACTGGGAAGCTCCTGAGGTTTATTACACGATGTCACCATTTATGCATGCTGACAAAATGAAAACTCCATTGCTTTTAATTCATGGCGAAGCAGACAATAACAGTGGAACATATCCTTTGCAAAGTGAGAGATATTTCAATGCGTTGAAAGGACTTGGTGCAACTGCTCGACTGGTTATGCTACCTAAAGAAAGTCATGGCTATAGAGCGAAAGAAAGTATTCTACATTTACTTTGGGAACAAGATGAATGGCTAGACAAGTATGTTAAAAATAAAGACAAACTTGAGCAGGAAGATTAACTAATTATGTTTTTTGGGCTTGAAGCCCAAAAGAAAACCGATAGTATAAATAATTTAAAAATACTTATGTTCAAAATAGCATTGGCACAGAT
>CAZMKA010000094.1:0-14492 GCA_964566605.1 uncultured Saprospiraceae bacterium
ATCAAAGATGCTTTTTTCCCAGGTCTCTAATATTATCATGCCTTATCTCGGTCACTATAATTCCTTATAAAGATTACATTTTGTAATTGTGGTTAAAATTCAACATTTACATTGATTAATAAAACCTTAATTGGGTCATTGGTGTTATATTTGCACTTTAAAATATGAACTAATGGAGACAGCAACTAAAAATCCGGTGATGTTATATACAGAACAAACACCGAATCCGGAGACGCTAAAATATGTATTGAATGTAAAACTGATGGACGGTCTAGCTGATTTTCGTAATAAGGAGGCAGCAGAAGAATGGTCAGCATTCGCAACAGCTCTCTTTGACTTACCATATGTCAAAGGAGTATATATCAACAATAATTTTGTAACGATTACCAAGGAATTCAATTTCCCATGGGAAGATATCATGTTACGATTGAAAGATTTTATCAAGTCTTATGTTGAAGATGGTAAAGAAATTATAAAAGAAGGATATCACGAAGCTCAAAAAGCTGTAGATGAAGAAGCTCGTAAAACTGAGTATACTGGCGATGATGCTGAGTTAGTGAATAAAATTATAGAATTGATTGACAAATATGTGAAACCAGCTGTCGAAATGGATGGAGGAAACATAGAGTTCAAGTCATTCAATAAAGGAACAGTTGCAGTAATTTTACAAGGAGCATGCAGCGGTTGCCCTTCTTCTTCAGTTACCTTGAAAGCAGGTATTGAAGGAATGCTAAAAAGAATGGTTCCTGAAGTAAAAGAAGTTGTTGCTGAAATGGGTTAAACCCAAAACCGCCGGACTTTAAAAAATATGTAATGCCAATTGTCTTTAAAAGATGATTGGCATTATTTTTTTGGGTAGCGAAGGTCGGATGCTTTAATGGTATAAGTCCATTGTTCTTCGCCATCCGTATTATAAATCGTTAAAGTTAATACACGATCTGTTCGCTTTCCTTCCACTTCTACAATCCCAAAATTTCTATCATAAAACGTTTTATCTTTTACTTGATTCGTATTTTTTTCGTCTCTAGCTCTATGCGTTCCTGAAGTTAAAGGTGAGCATGTAATATCAATCAATGGATATGCACCTGCTCTTTCTTCCTTAGAAATTTCAGTATGATGACGATCGCCACTCATAAATAAAACACCTTCTATTTCTTCTTCTGCAATGCGATCCAGTAATTCCTTACGAGCTCCTGGATAAGTTGCCATGTTTTCATAAACAGCAGCATTGCTTATCACTTGTCCGCCAATACACACAATTTTAAAAGGAGCTCTACTTGTTGTCAATGCTTGAATCAACCAATCAAGCTGCTCTTCCCCAAGATACTTTTTGTCTTTCTTATTTGACCGATTAGAGTCTCGGAAATATCGATCATCCATCAGAAAAAACTCAACATCATTCCACAAAAAATGACTGGTAATACCACCTGCTCCTGTAGCATTGGTATTCAAGTTTCCCCAGTAATCATTGAATGCTTCTTCTGTGTATTTTTTATGTACGTATGATCGGTCGGAATCATTTGGTCCATAATCGTGATCATCCCATATTGCATAATGATGTACACTTCCTAGCAAAGCTTGCATTTCAGGTAAAGCTCGTGTATATCGATTCCTGTGACGTATTCCTCGCTCGCTTAGAAAGTCTGGCTCTCTCAAGTATATATTATCTCCAAGCCACAACATAAAGTCGGGATCTTTCGCTCGGATGCTTTCGAAAATCTCATATTTTCCGCCATATGCTTTGGATGGACGATCGTCTTTTGTTTCGTTTACATAGGTGCATGATCCTATTGCGAATCGGAATGGTGGCGGATCTTTACGCCATTGCCACAGTTCTTGTGTTTGGAAAGTAAGCGGGTAAGGTCTTTCTACATATTGATCATTAATATATAACTTATAAGTGTACTCTTTTCCATATTCTACTTCGCTAGGATATAATTTTACGATATGATCATTTTCGGCAGTTGCAAGACTAACTTCTGTAAATCGCTCTTTTTCTCCTTCGGCATAATATCCTATTTTCACTTCTGCTTCTTTTTGGGTTTGAACCCAAATTAATGCTTCTCTATACCCTGAATATCCCACCATAGGACCACTCATTAAAAGAGAATTTTGGGCGTAAGCCCCTAAACTCGTTAACAGACAAAAGAATAGCACATATAAATTATTCATTAGCTTAGTATTTATTAACGACAAAATATGGATAATTTAGTTATCCTTGTTTCTCTCGAATGTAAACATTTTATTATTTCTTTGTTACATACTCATGAACAATATGATAAATCTGAAGTCCACTTGTGGAAATGTTGTTACAATTGTCGAAAAGACGGCTGCGTTCATTGCGGAGAATTTCGGTAAAGTAACCAACGACCAAGTTGAAGTAAAAGACCATAATTCACTAGTTTCTTATGTCGATAAAACCGCTGAAACCATACTCGTTGAGGGCTTGTCTAAAATTATTCCTGGTAGTGGATTTATAACCGAAGAGGATACGATTGATCGCAAAGAAGAGTTTACCTGGATTATTGATCCACTGGATGGCACGACTAATTTTTTATATGATATTCCCCATTTCTCGGTAAGTGTTGCTCTGGAATATAAGGGCGAATTAGTTTTAGGGGTAATTGCAGATGTAATGCGCAAGGAAATGTATTATGCATGGAAAGATGGAGGCGCATTTTTAAACGGTGAAAAAATAGAGGTGAGCAAACGAACGAATTTTGCCGATTGTATTATTGCAACAGGATTTCCATATGAATCTTATTACAATAAAAAGCCTTATTTTTCCATGATGGAAAAAGTTATGAATGAAGCGAGAGGATTAAGAAGATTTGGTTCAGCAGCACTCGATATGGCATATGTGGCGAATGGTCGGTTCGATGCTTTTTATGAAACTAGTTTGAATCCATGGGACGTTGCAGGAGGCATTGTAATATGTAAGGAAGCGGGAGGTATTGTTAGCGACTATAAGGGAGGAGATCTTTATTTTTCAGGATCATCAACAGTGGTTGCAAATCCTGAAATTCATAAAATCTTGGTCGCCCATACGGACGAGTATTTTGACTTTGCATAAGTCAATAAAAACTAGAATAATTCGAATTTAACGAATATATATAACTACTAAATGGTTGCATTATTTTTTTGGGCTCGAGCCCAAAGGAAAACCAATATATTATTCTAAGAGTTAGATTAGTACGAATACTAAAATTGATCAGTTATGAAACAATATTATTTCTTCTTTTTTGCATTGCTAATTATTGCGTGTTCTCCACCTGTGATTGTTGAAAAACCACAGACTAAAAAGGATAAACTTGTAGAAAAGTACCAACCTTATGATCACGACGACTTAATGTTGTTTGGTCCGAATCCAACAGAAAAAGACTTTAATTTTTATACCGAATCTGCTTTAAAAGCAAAGGATGAAGCTATGGATAAGAGTGTAAATTTTTCTGACTCTTGGACACAGCAAGGACCTGGAAATTTGGGAGGAAGAGTAAATTCGATTGCTATTGATCCATCAAATGATGATATTATTTATGCGGGTTTTGCTCGAGGAGGTTTATGGAAGACAACAGATGCTGGTGGAAACTGGGTGTCATTATGGGATAACGAGGTAAGCCAATCGGTAAGTGCTGTTGCAATACATCCTACGAATTCCAATATTGTGTATGCAGGAAGTGGTGATATAAATGTTTCAGGAAATGTGTATATGGGAAATGGACTTTTCAAAAGTGAAGATGCAGGAGTAACTTGGACAAATATTGGGTTAGAAGAAACTCGCATCATAGGAAAGATTATAATTAATCCTGAAAATCCTGATGAAATGTTAGTTGCTACGATGGGAAATATTCGAATAGGAGATGAAAATAGAGGAGTATATAAAACGACAGATGGAGGAGATACCTGGGAGAATGTCTTATTCGTAGGTATAAATACGGGAGTACATGATATTGTTTTTCATCCTGAAAATCCTTCGACAATTTTAGCGGCAGCTTGGACGAGATTACGAACAGGTAAGGAAAGTATAGTGGCAGATGATAAATGTAAAGTTTATTTATCTGAAGATTTTGGAGAAACATGGACGCTTACTGACATGCAAATCCCTGAAGTGACAGGACGACCTGCAATCACCTTTAAAAAAGATGATTCTCAAGTTGCTTATGCGATGATGATGAACAGCAGTAGTAGATATATTTCATTGCATAGGAGTGTAGATGCAGGAAAGAACTGGACAATGATCGATAGTACTGACGAAAACACTCCTACGATGATGGGTGGTTTCGGATGGTTTTTCGGAAGAATAGGTGCAATGCAAGACCCTACAACAGGACAAGATAGAATGTATTTATGTGGTGTAGACTTATGGTCTTTTAATGAAGAGCTTGATATATGGCAATTGGAAACACCTCCGTGGTTTGAGTATGTAGTTCATGCAGACAAACATGCAATAGTGACGGATTCACAGGGAAATTTATTACTTGGATCAGATGGCGGATTGTATCGAAAGCAATGGGGATCTTCTGAATGGGAAGATATTGAAAACATCCCAAATAATATGTTTTATAGAGTTGAAACATCGCCTCATGTAACAGATGAATATTACGGAGGAATGCAAGATAATGGATCGACAGGAGGTAATTTCAATTTCATGAATCAATGGCCAAGACTTTTCGGAGGCGATGGATTTCAAATGAGATTTCACCCTACAAAACCTGATGTCACATACTTCGAAACTCAAAACGGTAGAATAAGGTATTCAGATTATTACAATTTTACATTACTGGATTTTGGTCCATTAAACGGTGATAGACGAAACTGGGACATGCAATATATTCTTAGTCCTCATAATCCAGACATTGTTTATACTGGAACATACCGAGCTGCGAGTTTTGATGTCACTGACCCGAATAATATAATAGTTGATTCTTTAAGTGAAAGTCTTACTGATCCTTTCGAATTTATTAGTGGATATCATACAATTACTGCTTTGGATGAATCGCCAATAGTAGAAGGTTTATTGTATTATGGAACGGCAGATGGAAATATATGGAGAAGGCTTGATGGAGCATGGGAGCAAATCAGCAATGGAATTGAAAAGCATTATGTTACATCTATCAAGGCATCTCCTAATGATGCAAATACGGTTTATGTGACATTAAGTAATTATACTGCTGATGATCAGTCACCAAGAATTTATAAGTCTGAGGATAATGGAGATACATGGGTTTCTTTACACAATGGACTACCAAGTGGTGCGGTGAATGACGTTATTATTTATGATGATTTCGAAGATAAATTAATGTTTGTTGCTACAAACGTTGGCGTTTATGGAAGTATAGACAATGGTGTTAGTTGGGATAGAGTTGGCGTAAACATGCCATTAATACCAGTGCGAGACATGACGTTTAATGTATTTGAAAACACGTTGGTTGCAGGAACCTATGGACGTTCGATTAATACATATGATTTGACGGATGTATTCCTTTTGGTCGATCCTTCTTCGACAGTTAACACAAAATATACGAATATTAAGGTGTATCCAAACCCTTTTGTTAATACAATAAATATTGAATCGAATGTAGCGATTGATCGCATGGAGCTTTATTCTATTGATGGAGGATTGTTATGGGAAAGAAATTATGAATCTAGTGTAGATGTCTCAGGGCTTTTGTCGGGAACATATATTCTGAATCTTAAAAATGAAGAGGGAGAGATTGTGGGGATGAGGAAGTTGATTAGGGAATAGAAGCTTCGAGGGAGGAATCATGGGAAATGAGAAGGAGATTGATTTTTGATAAGGGAGGAATATCGGATAAGGCAGGATAAATAATATGCTTTGAGGGAGGAATTATGTGGAAAAGAGATGGGAAGATTGATCTTTGTGGGGGAGATTTAGAGGATATATAGAGATGATTGGACTGCGGTCCAACCGTGGTGAATTTCGTCCCCGTCTGGACTCTTTATTGGGCTTTGCCCAATGTGTTTTTTGGAGGAGTGTGGTGTGTTATGGTTTTTTGGGCTTTGCCAAATGTGTTATGTGTGTGTGGTGTGTTTTATGAGTGTGGTGTGTTATGTGGGGTGCTTTGTGTCTTTATTTTTTTTCTAGGGATTCAAGGGTGATGGTGTCTACTAATCTTTTTGGTCTGCTTGGTCTTGATGGCATGACGTCGGTTTCGCCATTCATTTTAGCGACAAGGAAATACATGATTGAATCAACTTCTATGGTGATTTCTTCCATCATTTCATTGTGACATCGCTTAGCCTTTTTCTTTTCGTATGAGCGTATTTTCAATTGTAGCTCTCTATCTACAAACTTACTTCGAGGCTCTTCTTCTTTTATACAAGATACAAATGCGAATAATATGACGAGATATAAATATTTCATTGATTTCGTATTGCTTCTATTTCTTGAATTCGGACTTCTATTAACGAGTCTTTTAAGTTTTGATAGTATTTATTTCTTCGTTCAGTACAAATAGAATCCATCATTGTATCTATTTGTGGAATTTGATTCGTAAAAACGGAATCAATATACTTTTTCTCTTCTTTATTTAAGCGAACCTTTGGTGCTTCCGTTGTACATGAAAAAAGAAGTGTTCCAAGAATTAATATGCAAACTATTCGGATCATATCTTTTTTCTTAATTCGAATTGGCTTCCTAAGTACAATCTTCTTGCTTCTTCATCATTGGCAAGATTCTCAGCAGTTCCTTCTTTTAAAATTCGACCTTCGTACATCAAGTATGCTCTATCGGTAATTGAAAGTGTTTCTTGAACATTGTGGTCCGTAATTAAAATACCTATGTTTCTTTCCTTTAATTGGGAAACTATCTTTTGGATATCTTCTACTGCTATGGGATCAATTCCTGCGAATGGCTCATCAAGTAATATAAATTTAGGATCTGTAGCTAATGCTCTTGCAATTTCCGTCCTTCTTCTTTCTCCTCCACTTAGTGTATCCCCATAACCTTTTCGCACTTTCTCTAAACTAAATTCTTCAATGAGACTTTCAAGCTTATCTTTTTGTTCTGTCTTGCTTAATGAAGTCATTTCAAGAACAGCCTTGATATTATCTTCTACTGTTAACTTCCGAAATACAGAAGCTTCTTGCGGTAAATACCCTACTCCTTTTCTCGCTCTTCGATACATCGCCAATTTTGTAATTTCTTCTCCATCAAGAAAAACCTTGCCACTATATGGTTTTATAAATCCTACCACCATGTAAAAAGTTGTAGTTTTTCCAGCTCCATTCGGACCAAGTAATCCCACGATCTCGCCTTGTTGCACTTCGACAGAAACACCTCGAACAACTTCTCGCTTACCATATCTTTTTACAAGATTCTCCGACCTTAAAATCATTTTATTCGAACTCATCTCCATTTATTTTTACATCAAGCGTCCAGTTTTGCTTCAAAGGTTCAAGGCTTTTCGAAATCCAACGTTCAGATTTTCTCCTTTCGAAAAAGTTTCCACTGTCCCAACGACCATTTTTATTAAAGTCTTCCGTAACACGTACCTTATAATTTCCTGGTTTTAAACCCGATAAAGTTAAGCTATAACGTTCTTTATTCTTTACTATTCGATTGATTTTGTTTGATCCTTCTGAAAATTCAACTAAATACCATATCTCTTGATTAAGGGAGTCAAGCTCCAAAGCAATTTCTCCAAATGTCTGTTTTTGATTTACTCCAAATTTTCTTTCTATCGTATCTTTTAGAATACCAAGATTCGTTTCAATCGCTTCAGGTAATATTTCAAGATTATGATTTGTTCCTTCAATCCATCGCGCCTTTATTTTTAATATGCGCGGATCTTTTTTATTCTGGAAAACGGCTGTTTTAATCTTCGTTGAAGAGCTATCTATTACCGAAAACTTAGATTCGTCAAATGATTTTATAGGCGCATTAAATTTCATAATGATTGAATCAAAGGGACTTAATGGAGACGCCTTTGAAATGTTTGTAAAGTTGAAACTATTCCGCTTTTTAGCGATTGTAGAGTCTTGGAAAGAATTTAAAATTAAGGTATCTGCAATTCCTTTAGGATCGAGAATTAGCGACCTTTCTCTAGGATTAAGATGCCATATGTACACGGTATCTTTATCCATAAACATGTCAAGATCTCTTATCCCTCCTTCTATAAAATATTCAAGTGAATCTACAGCTTGATTAAACGTAAGAATCAACTCGCCTTTACTTTGTTTTTTAGTTATAAGTCGAAGGTCTGATTGTTCCTGAAAAATCCCGAAATTTAATTTATTGAGAGATGAATCGAGGAATATTGATTCACCATAAAAACCAATCTTTTCAGATTCTTGATCTTTGTAGAAATTTAGATTTTTATCATCTAGAGCAAATAAATTGAAACTATCTTTTCGAATATTATTGATTTTGTATCTGCCGTTTTCATCTGTTTTAGTAAAGTAAAGCGGACCTTTTTTATAGACAGCGGAATCTTGTAAGTCGGCATAGAGTGCTACGATAGTACTTTCAACCGCTTCTCCTGTAAAATCATCAGTTACTTTCCCTGATATGCTTAAAGAGTCTAGAAAGGAACCGGTAGAAAAAACGAAAGTGTAATTGTCCATTGGGTTTCCTACCGAATAATCTACAATAGATTCTCCAAGATTAATTGTATACGTTGTACTATCAAGCAATTCTTCTTTTTCATCGAAATCAATCACTAGTGTTTTTTTCTTCAACTTTATATTTAATCTATATTCCAGTGGTGGAGATACGATGATTTGATTTTCGTTTTTTAGCGTTACCCATTCGTTGAAGACGAGTTCTATTGGTTGTTTTTTGAAAAACAATTGTAAATTTGGAGTTGAACGTAGGGAGTCTGGAATAGGCGGAATATCGTCATCTGGGCCACCAAGAGGATCGGCTTGCACAGCACAAGAATGAACCATATAAATACAGCACAATGCCAAGAAAGTATATACGGATATGGATAAAAATTTCTTCATTTTTTGGGCCCACGAGCCCATTTATTTAAACTATGAACGAATATTATTGTAAAAAGCGGTTAACTCCGCACAATATTATGATTTCTTTTACAATTTTATGTTTAGCTTTTCACCAAGATAATAATTTCAAGCATGCATTATAGGTCAGCAACAGGTTTTATGTTTTTAATTTTAGCCATTATTTTCGGTGTGGCATTACTAATTACCAAAGGCGAGTATTGGTATTTTATTGCTACTCCTATTGTGATAATTGTGGTTGCTCTCTTGGCTTTAAAAGTTCCAATAGACAGGTACTTCTTCAGGTATCAAAATGTGGGGTTTGATGATAAGATTCAGGACATGCTTAAGGTCGAATATCCCATTATTGCTGACTATTCTGCCGATCAACAAAAGGTGTTTTTTAAAAGATTATTCTATTTTATGTACGAGAGAGATTGTTATGTAGTAAAAGAGGATAGCGATAAGCTTGACTTGTATCACAGCCTTTTAATATGTGCCCCTGGTGTTATTCTTAGTATGGAAGGCAAGGAAGATGAGGCGCGAGATGTTCAGCGAATTGCAGCTTATCATCATCCTTTTCCTTCACCAAAAATGAAATTTTTACACGCAGCAGAATACGATGAAGAAGACGGTGTAATTATAATTTCTCTTGAGCAAATGATCCTTTCTCAACGAAAACCGAATACTTTTTTCCCTATAAATTATTACATGTGGGCAGAAAGAAAACTTGCGGTACATGAAGGTTTTCCTGAAGTTCCAATGGGCTTCATAGAGAAGTTTGAAGAAATTTGGGGGTTTACCCCAAAAAGTGTGGAAGGGTTTCTTGGTTATGAATTAAGAAACTTGCCTGCAGTTGCGATTTGTGCTTATGTTTTAAGAAAAGAAAGAATGAAAGCATTATTTCCTTCATTTTTCTCGGAGATTAAGAACTATATGAGCGCATAGCTGTATTATTGCAACTGTAAGTCGAGATTAAGAATGCATTTCATTAAAATACTTAAACTTATCTCGCACTTGTGATAATAAAATAGGATGAAAGGAAATAAGATGGATTGGGAATTATTAAAACGTGTCGTGCGACAAGCTCGGCCTTACCGCGTTTTATTTTATTTCTGTCTTGCCTTAGCTATCCTTCTTGCTCCTCTTAATGTGCTTCGTCCGTATCTTATCAATATAATGGTTGATGATTATATTTTGAAAAGTGATTTGGAAGGGCTTTCTAGAATGGCAATGCTTTTTATTTTAGTCGTGCTAGTTACTGTGGTCGCACGTTATTTCTTTACCTATCAGGTTAATGTCCTAGGGCAATCAGTTATCAAAGATTTAAGAATTAAGGTTTTTAGCCATCTTACTAGTTTGAAGTTGACCTACTTCGATAAAACGCCAATAGGTACTTCAACGACTCGAACGATTAATGATATAGAGACGATTAATAGAATTTTTACTCAAGGTGTTATCACAATTATTGCAGATCTTTTTTCAATGATTGTAATCATCTTTGTAATGTTTATTACATCATGGAAGCTAACAGTCATCTGTTTGTTGACTATGCCTTTAATGATTATTGCTACATATATCTTTAAAGAAAAAGTAAAAGTCGCTTTTCAGAAAGTTAGAAATCAAATTTCTACAATGAATGCTTTTTTGAATGAGCGGATAACAGGGATGCGAATCGTGCAAATTTTCAATAAAGAAAAACAAGAAATTGAAAAATTTGACAAGATTAATTCGAAGTACAAGCAAGCGAATCTTGATTCTATCTTTTATTACGCAGTATTTTATCCCGTCGTGGAAATTATTTCAGCACTTTCTTTAGCGTTGATGATATGGTGGGGAGCTGGTGCCTATATCCAAGATCAAGTTAGTTTTGGTGCGTTGGTTGCTTTTCAAGTTTATCTAAGCATGCTTTTCCGCCCGCTTAGAATGTTAGCAGATTCTTTTAATACATTACAAATGGGATTGGTTGCCGCCGAAAGAGTCTTCAAAGTCATTGATACGAATTCCAAAATTAGTGATGTCGGTTCTATCGCTGTGGAAAACTTCGATGGTGAAGTAGAATTTGATAACGTCCGATTTAGTTATGATGATGAAACAGATGTATTAAAAGATTTAAGCTTCAAAATCCCAAAAAATAATACACTTGCGATTGTAGGTAGTACGGGTTCAGGTAAGAGTACAATCATTAATACGCTGAATAGATTTTATGAAATAAAAGGCGGAAGTATTAAGATTGATGGTATTGATGTGAGAGAATATAGACTTGATTCGCTCCGAAATCGAATGGCAACGGTTCTTCAAGATGTCTTCTTATTTGGCGGAACTTTGTTCGATAATATCACATTAAGAGACCCATCTATAAGTAGGGAAAAAGTTATTCAAGCATCCAAGTTAATAGGTGCACATGAATTCTTTGTTAATATGCCTGGAGCATATGATTTCAAAGTTCTTGAACGTGGAAATAACATGTCCATGGGTCAAAGACAATTGATCTCATTCGTAAGAGCATTGGTGTTTGATCCCGACATATTGATTCTAGATGAAGCGACTTCTTCTATTGATACGGAAACGGAAGCTATAATTCAGAATGCTATAGAAAAACTGATAGTTAATAGAACCTCTATTGTTATTGCTCACCGATTATCAACCATTCGAAATGCCGATAAAATTATGGTATTGAATAAAGGAGAAATATTGGAATATGGCTCGCATGATGACTTAATAGAATTAGAAGATGGTCATTATAAGAATATGCATGATTTGCAATTTCAAGCCCACGAATAGTGCTGAACAACTATTTAGTTCTTAGTATCAATTCCGTTTCAATGGGATAGTGATCGGAATATTTCTCTTTTCTCGTATTGAAATTCAATACACTGAAATGATCCGACACAAATAAATAGTCTATTCTCAAAGAAGGAATTGATCCATTGAATGACGTTCCCATTCCATTTCCTTTCTCTGTGAAAGCATCAAGCAAACCTTTTGTCATCTGAGCGTATACATAAGATTGTGGTACATCATTAAAATCCCCTCCTATTACGATGGGATAATCAATTGTTGAAGAATGCTTTAATATCTTCTCGACTTGTTCCAGTCGTTTCTTAGTTGAATGATTGTATCGGCGCATCATCGTCACCACATTTCCCCAGGTCTCTTTTTCAACGAGTTCACCACCTGTTCTTACATCGTCGGCGATTCGAGTTACATTGTTTGATGCAAGATGAACGGAGTATAGTCTCACTTTCTTTCCATTGAATGAAATATCAGCCCATACAGCTGAATTGTCTCTTGTACCGAAATCAATAGGTCCGCTATTAAGTATTTTATGATCCGTAATAATTAAGGTGTTTTTACCTTCGAAATGAACGATTTCTTTATACTGTAAGCGGCTTTTTACTTGTCTTACTATATTATTGTTGGACTCTTGTACAAATATGACATCATGATCAAAATCTTTTCCTAGTAGATCATAAAATTCATTCTTGTCGCTTTTATTAAGCTTCGAACCTTTAGCTAGATTGTAACTTGCAAGTGTTATAAGATTGTTACTTTTTATAACCTTGGGAGTATTAAATGAGACAAAGCGAGTGATTGCACTGAAACCGATTATTAATGCACAAAAAGAAACGAGACTATATGTCCATTTACTGAATACCCAAAAGATGAAGAATGCAAGATTTATTGTAAATATTGCTGGATAAAGTAACCCTAGAATAGGAATATACTTACTTGCTAATGGCGATATATACGGCGACAAATAGCTTATAAGCAGCAACAAAGCAAAACCTATGTTTATGATAAATAAGGTTGAACGAATAAACTTCATACTTCTTTTATGGGGCTAACGATCAATTGTTTTTACTAGCATTATCTAGAAAAGCTTTTTCTTCTTTACTCAAACTTCCAATTCCTTTCATAGATATCTTTTCCAGTATTTTATCTAGTTTTTCTTGAGAAGAAACTTTTTGCATCTTAGCTTTTTTCGTGCTCTTTTTCGAACTAGGAACAGTCGCTCTATATTTCACAGTTAGAGGTGACTTCGGTTTTTTCTTTGGCTTCGGTCTGAATAACTCTATGAATGAATCATATGTTTTATTCATCCATGGCGCTGGATCATTTCCAGAATTTATCATAAGAATATATAACCAACCTAAGACCATTCCTCCAATATGGCCGAAGTGCCCACCAGTATTACTAAGATTCGCAACACCAATTATATCTGTAACGATAAAAAACAAAGCAATATACTTTATTCTTACTCGGCCTATAATAAATAGCCTTACTTCACTATCAGGCGCTACAATCGCTGTTGCTACTACAAAAGCCATAATTGCTGCAGATGCACCCAATGCAGGTCCTATCGCAATACCAAAAACCGGTGCAAGTTGAATAAAAACAATACCCAATAATCCACCTAATATATATAAAGGGAAAACTCGTCGATCACCTAGTAAATCTCCGAATATTCGACCAAACATATGAAGCACAAACATGTTGAATAGAAAATGGAAAAACCCTTCATGAAGAAACATGTGAGTTATGATCGTCCAAGGCTTTTTCAAGATTCCCATTAAAGTAGGGGGAAGCATGAAAAA
Organism: uncultured Saprospiraceae bacterium; assembly: GCA_964566605.1. Lineage (GTDB taxonomy): Bacteria > Bacteroidota > Bacteroidia > Chitinophagales > Saprospiraceae > JAHDFB01. The sequence continues at coordinate 13,563 of CAZMKA010000094.1, forward strand.
GTTTAAAAACTTTCTTTGAACAATTGCATATTCTGGTCCTGTAGTTAATGCAATCCCTGCATAGATAACCCATAACGTAACAAAAACAATGGTATTAATTAATATGAGACGAGTCACATTATTGCCATAGTCGAATTGACCTTTGATGTCGTTATATATGGATTTGAACATAAATTACCTTGTAGCTTTCGTTTTTAAAACGAAGTATAGTATAAAATGGTTTGGAATGTGTACACTTTGTTTAATACAAGGTCTTAAGCCCAACCAAAAAACGAGTGATTAAGCCATGTTATGATAGACGTTCTGTACATCTTCATCCTCATCAAACTTTTCTAACAACTTTTCTATTTCTGCTTCTTGTTCAGGGTTTAAGCTTTTTGTTTGAGTAGGAATTCTTTCGAATCCAGAACTAATGATTTCATAATCGTTCCCTTCGAGAAAAGACTGTAAAGAACCGAAACTTTCGAACCCACCATAAACAACAATACACGCTGGACTGTCTTCGTCAGCTTCTTCACGAAAGATTTCTTCCACACCGTGATCAATTAGCTCAAATTCGAATTCTTCTAAATCAAGATCTTCTTTATCAGCTATTTTAAAATGACATTGATGCGTGAACATAAATTCGACACTGCCATTAGTTCCTAGGTTTCCGTTAGTCTTATTGAAATACGATCGCACATTTGCTACAGTTCTATTATTGTTGTCTGTAGCTGCTTCAACCATAATTGCAATTCCATGAGGTCCATATCCTTCAAGGGTAATCTCTTTATAGTCCTCGGTATTTTTGTCCGAAGCTCGCTTGATAGCACGCGCAATATTGTCTTTGGGCATGTTTGCCGCTTTGGCATTCTGTATAACTGCTCGTAATCGAGAATTTGTTTCAGGATCAGGTCCTCCAGCTTTTACAGCCATTACAATATCCTTACC
>CAZMKA010000095.1:0-14355 GCA_964566605.1 uncultured Saprospiraceae bacterium
TGAAATCTTCGCATACGATTGTTGGAGCTAATTTATCTTCAATTGTGAAGAATCCCCAACAGTGATTGTCTGGATTTGTATTATCAAATACTTTATATTCGTGTGTTCCTAATAAACCTGAAAAGTCAACAACGTCACCTTCAGCTACAGGAATAGCAGGTCCACTTCCGAAAGGATAAATTTCGATTTGGTATCCAGCATAACATCCATAAGGACCACCTTCTAAGAACATATCAGCAGAGAAAGTAACACCACAAGCATCATCAACAGAAATATTTACACTGTTGTTACATGCTAAACTAGTTGCTTGTAAATCTTCTGGAAATTCTTCAACAGTTACTTCCCAAGAACAAGTCGCTTCGTTACCAGCTAAATCTACAAAATCAAAAGAGAAAGTAGACACACCTATTGGTAATCTTCCGCCACTTTCAATTGCATTATCAGCACCAGGAGCACCTTCTACAACAGCTTGTGCTTCGAAACCAAAGAATGCGTCAATTGTACCAAAACCAAAGTCAGCAGCAAATCCACTTCCACAGTTTACAGAAGATAAATAAGTACTTGTACCATCAGCAGTTATACCATTACACTCTTCTCCCCAAAATGCGATTCCACCAGTTCCAACACCATCAACTTCTAAGTAAATGTTATCAGTAATTGTAGCAGGATCAAATATGAAAGGTTCGTCAAATTCAACACATACAGCTTCACCAGAAGTAGCAGTGATAGATGCAAATCCAGTAGCAACTGGAGTAGCACCAGCTAAAGTGTTTGCAGTTGCTTCATCTGTACCAATGAAAAGTCTTACATTAACGTCAGTTAAACCCCAAGATGCATTATCAAAAATAAAACATCCAGAAAGAATCTGATGAGGAGCAGTTAAAGTTGAAAGATCTAATTGTTGTATAATAGCAGTATTTCCACCACCACATGCTAAAGAAAATCCATCTTCACCAGCACATGATTCTAACGTTCCGAAAGGACCAGGTACATCTACAGGATCACCTTGTGGTTGCAATGCTAACCCACAGTTATCAGTAGCTGTTACAGAAAAGAAGTAAGGAGCATCACACTCACCTGCGTCTAAAGATATAGTTATATCAGAAGGACATGCAGGAACTGGTGCTTCTAAATCTTCTACTGTAATAGTAGTAGTAGCAGTTATTGTACCTAAAAGTGGATCTTCAAAAGTGAAAGTTACAACAGTCTCTCCAAAAGGATATAAACCAGAAGCATCAGCTCCTCCATCATTATAATCATTTGTAATTGCGTCAGCAGCAGGAACCAATACAGGTTGACATACTGAAGTCACAATGTTGAAAGACGCACAAAAAGGAACATCTACAGCTTGATCTTCTAGGATAGTAAAACTTAATGTACCATCAGCTGCAAATGTGTTGTAATCTGCAACTGGCATATCATATACTACAGATTCTGTAATACAGTCAGTACCAGCGCCATTATAATCAATTATCTGAGTACCAGCCTCATCTAAGATTATTGCATTTTCAGTAGTCGCACCGTAATCACCTGTAAAAGTCATTGTAATTTCTACAGTACCTACTGCAGGATCAACTGCAGCAACACCAGGAACATCAAATGGAGTATCAAGAAGATCTCCAGTTGCATCTTGGTTGAAAGTAGTTTGAGTAGCTTCAACAAAAGTTTCACAAACAACTACTTCTGTAGCACAGTCAGCACTTAAAGTTGCAAGATCTAAAGTAAGATCAGCAGCACAACTAACACCAGCTATTTCTACTGAAACATCAGCATTAACAACTAAATCAGCTGGAACCATAATTTCACAAGCAGGCGCAGCCACATTAAACGTACCTAGATTAACAGAAAGAGCTGTAGGTGGATTAGGGCAAATTGCCGCATCGCCACTATTATTTCCTGCATTAGGATCAGCAGCACCAACAAATGTTTGTGGTCCTCCAATAACTGAAGCACCAGCAACTTGAACATCAACTGTACTACCATTCCATCCATCTCCGAATGAATCGTAACCCCAAATTGTGTTATCCACATCAGCAGGTACACTAACAGCTGTAGTAACAAGATCACCAGTTACAAAGGCATCTTCACATGCAACTACTGCACCGGCATCATCTAGTATAAACCAACCAATTTCGCTACCAAAATTGGAAGCATTCATAACAACATCAACATTTGCTGTCTGCGCATTTGCAGAAAAAACAAATATAAATGCTGCAAAAAACATTAATATTTTAGAATAAATTTTTTTCATAAGATTGAGCATTTAATTTTTAGTTACTGAATAGATTATAATAATAATCATAAGTTTCATCAGCAGTATCAACAGTTGCAGAGTACTTAGCACTAAATTGCTTAGTTGATACAAGAGAGTTACTGAAAGCTTGGATTATATTTCCATTAGTCTTTTCAGTATTAATACTAAGAGACTTTAAGAAATACAACTTAATACTTTTGTCTACTTCAGCAGTTTCATCAGCAGGAACAGAAGCTGCAACAGCTTGATATTCTGCAGAAACAGCATTTACGAAATCAGCAGACGCTGGAAAATCCATAAGGGACTGCTTCACTTGTGACCCATTGCTTGTTTCAAAGCTTTGAGCGTTAATTGAAGTAGAACCCAATAAAAACGCAAGAACTAGAAATGTAGAACTCAGAGAGATCTTCATTAAAGCACTTCCATTTTTGAAAAAATTAATCTTCATCATGAGATTGAGTTTAGGTTATAAAATAAATATAGTTTCAAATTAAAAAAAATTCACATACTGACACCCTCACAGATGTCTCGTACCTAAAGTCGACAAGGGTAACAAACCTTTTGTTTGCACCTTAAAGTGTAGTAATCTTGTTGGCTTTTCAGCCTGTTTTCTTATTATTTGTAGTATTCAAGCGGGTGAGAAGGTAGTAATTTCGTCTTTTTTACTGCTTATCGCAAGCTTGAACGACACAAATATACATCTTAGAAGAAGCGAAAGTATACCTCCGAAAGGGTAATTTAAATATATTAAAATATTTTAATATTTAAAAACTGTGCTTTTAACACATTACATCTAGTCACTATAAGATTACATTTTATAACTTGTTAATTAAATTATAATGTCCTGTGAAAGAATACTATTAGAATACCTTTAAAACGATATACAATATGGAATAGCTAAAAATAAGTCCGCATTTCCCTTTAATACCAATTCCATTTTAGTATTTCACATATATTCAATACTATAAAAGCTACTTGTACGTTAAAAATACTCATAATAGGTAGCCTATCCTTGTGTTTTCTGCCTTATACTTGAATAAATAATTCTAAATACTAAAGTTATACTGATTGCACTTTATAGGTGTGGTTAAAATTTAGTAATTATTCAAATAGAGTCGAAGAATAAAGCGTATAATACAGATTGCACTTTATAAGTGCGTTTAAAATTCAGTAATTATCCAAAGAGAATCAAGAAGAAAAGCAGATACATCATTTTAGTCAAACTCCGATTACACTAAATGAATACAATAAAAAAAGCTGCTTATGAATAATCATAAACAGCTTTAATATTTTTTATGTAAATTTAATTACATCTCTGCGTCTTTCATTTCCTTTCTTGGGTCTATTACTAAACCTATTCCTATCTCATGACCTCCATTATTAAATTGTTGAGAATCGTGAAATGTTATATTATATGAATAATTAAATCGTAAGTTATTTAATTGTGTTCCTATTAAAAAGCCAAGTCTATTGTCAGCTCCTGTTGAATATGTTACTCCACTTATCAACTTACTGTCCAAGAATCTCATTAATGCATTAATATCTACATGCATTGGCACATTTCTAAACTTTTTGATATAGATACTAGGCTCTATTATCATATCATAAGATCCAACTTGAAATGGATAACCCACTCCAAGTAAGTAGTTAAATTGAGCTGGACTTTCATCAATCATATCATCTTCGCTTATTCTTGCACGAACAAGTCCTGGTAATGCAACATCAAAAAATAAACCGTTACTTAACTTTCCATGCGCTCCTAATGCTGCTTCAAAAAACTGACCATCACTTAACCTTCTTAAAAGCTCTTGATCATTTGGATCTGTCATAGCACTAGATAGTACATTATTATTTAATCCATATTGTTGGTATTGGGCGGAAAGCCCTACACCTATATCATAGCTTTCACCTTTAATCGTATATGCAAAAGAAACAGAACCTCTTATTGTGGCTAAACTTGCATAGTTATCACTTAACAAATATGCTCCTAAACCCACATTATCTGCAACTTGTCCATTATAACTTGCTGCATAAGTCTTGGGAGCATCAGGAAATCCACTCCAAGTATTTCTATAATTAAATAAGATGTTGTGGTTCCCATCAAATCCAACTGCCCCAGGATTCACTGTTGCTGGGTTCAAAAAATATTGATTAAAGATATATTCTTCTTGAGCTGACAAACTTGTCATTAAAAACATACTCAGAACAACAGAAAATAAATATTTCATTTTATTATGATTTTTGAAAAGATGTACTCTTTCCTAATTAGTTGCAATTATTAATTAATACGTATTTCTTAGGATTGTCACTGTACCTTTATAAACTTCTCTTATTCCTTCCGAAGAAATAACTTCAAGTACCCACATATATCCATTTTCTGGAAGTTCATTTCCATTCGAATCAATTCCACCCCACGTATTATCATAATTACTTTGGGTGTAAACCGTCCTTCCGAATCGATCATAAACATATAATGTGTTATTTATATTTTCAAGGCAACTAATAACAAATAGATCATTGCTTCCATCTGTATTCGGAGTTAATACTAAACTTCCATTATAACAAAGATCAGGATCATCTGTAACACACATTTCAATTTCAAATTGAGAAGAAACTTGACATCCATTCGCATCAGTTACTACTACAGTGTTTGTTCCATCTTCTAACATTACAGGATTACTAGTATCTTCTGTAGATCCGCTATATTCATAAGAATACGTTTCAACACCTCCTGCAACAGTAATATTAGCCTCACCATTATCTCCGTCGCTACAATCGCTAATCAATTCTACTGAAATCTCTAATGCATCCGGTTCAGTAATTGTAAATGCAGTTGAACCTGTCAATCCATTTTCATCAGTATAACCTAACACATAATCACCTGCACATAAATCCATAAGCGGTAAACTAACAGCTGCGTTATCAAGCGTATAACTCACATCACCATTCGATGCAATAACTTCAGTTGATAACATTCCATTACATTCACCTGCACAATCATTACTAAAACCATTAAAATCTGCCAAATTAACATCAACCATGATTACTGAAGATCCTACTGTGTATTGCTCAGAAGTAACAATACATCCATTAGCATCAGTCACTTGAAGTGTATATGTGCCACTTCCAAGTCCAGAAATGTCTTCTGTCGCTTCTCCATTTGGAGACCAATTATATGAATAAGGTTCTGTTCCTCCAGTTACCGTTACATTAACTTCACCGTTTATTGTTATATCTGTATCTACTATATTGTCGAGAGTTATTACAATGGGATCAGGCTCTGATACTGGATAACTTTGCACTATCTCGTTCGGTGGTGTTGATGCATCAGTAATAGTAATCATATAATTACCAGCTGAAAGATCTACTATAGAAGGACTTACAGTATAAGGTTCACAACCTCCTGTAATATCAAGTTCAATTGAACCGTCACTACCTCCATTACAATTTACATCATTAATTGTAACGTCAATTATTTGCATTGGGGCAGGAGCTATTGAATAAGAAGCAGTCTCTGAACAATCATTTTCATCTGTAACAGTAACATCATAGTCTCCTTTACATAGACCTGTTCTATTTGGTGTATTACCTCCATTATCACTCCATGCATAATCATATGAACCAGTTCCACCATTTACATTCAAACTTATTGATCCATTACAACTCGCAGATTCATCTACTATTGTGGCACCTATATTTATTGCATTTGGTTCATCTACTTGGAATGTTGCAGAAGTAACACATGATTCTCCATCTGTAACACTCACTGTATAAGTTGCAGCCTCAAGACCATCAATTGTTGCACCTGAATCATTATTACTCCATGAATAAGTATAATTTCCATTACCACCGTCAGCTACTACAGTTAACTGTCCATCATTTCCTCCATTACAACTTACATCATTACTTTGACTAGCTACTAGATTCAGTTCACAAGGACATATTATAGTTAATACATTGGACTCAAATACAAAAGGTACAGTCTCTACATTTCCATTAGTAACTTCTATTCCCTCGTTTACATTATCTGTAAATTCAATTTCTGTAGTCTCATCACAATCTCCACTTACATCAAAACATACCTCATAAAGTATAGTCTCATTATCAAGATCAAGTCCCAACGTAGAAGGATCACTCCAGAACACTGCTAATACACCTGGTTCAGTGATTCCAAAAAACGATTCCATAATTCCAATGTCAGTATTTAAGTTAGCCAATCCAGTATATGTAAGAACATCTGTATCAAATTCCATTGCATACTGAAAAGAGGCAATGTTATTAAAGTTTCTTACTCTTACAGGGACACAAACGTTGCTCCCTAAAATAATATCTTGATCATCATAGTAAAATGTAACATCAGTTGAACCTCCTTGAACAGTTATACATCCATTGTCAATTGTATATGGAATGATTTCTTCATCAAAATTCGAAAAACTAGTTTCAAACGTAGGTGCAGTTGTAATATCACCTATATCAACACAAGCTGTTGTTCCTGAAGACGCTATTACATCGTAACATAAATCGAACAACTTAGTATTATCATCTAAAGTTAAAGGCATATCAAGATTTGGAGCTTGCCATAACATCCTTAATGTACCATCCATTGGTACTACTATCGCACCAGTTAAAGATGAATTGGTCACAGTTGCATTTTCTAATAAATCACCGTCCCATAAAACACCAATCTCCGCATTTACTATTTCAAAAAAACCATCAACAAAAACAGAAACACATTGGTTTGTTCCTGATGCAGCAGATTCATTAGTAATATTTAAATCGATTTGATTACTTCCTCCACAATTAGCTCCATCAATTGAAGCTGTTCCATCGTCAGATGTAACATCATATACAACACCGTTATTATCGGTGAATTCAATCTCTCTAGGAGTATTTGACATATTAACAATACTTTCCTCACATTCAGAGCCAACCAATTCTAAAACTAATGTAAATAAAAGGTGATCATTTTCTGCGATGGAAATATCTTGCGTATTTGAAGGATTCCATATGACTGCTAATTCTCCCGGATCAATTGAGGGCAAAGACGGATCTCCAAATACATCAATATTAAACTCAGGTAAAGCAGTTGAAATATTCTGAATTTCTACGAATTCAGCTATTGTAGGATCCCAATTGATTGAAAATTGAAAAGTTGCTACGTCTTCGAAATTTGAAACTCTAACATCTATAGAAACTTCGTCATTAATATCGCCTGACTCATCTGAGATTGTAAAATCAATCTGCGAGAATGCTATATTACTCAGAATTATTCCCAGAAATAAGGTGAATAGTTTTTTCATAAATTTAAATTCGTTATGAGTATTTTGTTTGGAAAATAAAAATCCAAGTTCAAATGTAAGATATTAAACTTGAAATCATTCTATACATTAAAGATTATTTACATATAAGCTATCCTCCAAGCGTTTATTTACTGTTTTTTACATGTAATTTAACTTATTACATACAATTGATAGAGAAAAGAAACACAATACGTTTATTTTCCATCTTATAAATGATTACTTCTTGCAATTAAACGTTGCTTATAACTGAAACATATATTAAAACTTAATAGGAATAAGTGTTTTTAACATTCTACACTAGCCCATTATCGTAAGAGAACTTGATTAGTTCATTGGTAGAATTTAAACTCAATTTTCTAAGAATATTTTTTCGGTGAACTGCTACTGTTTGATCACTAATAAAAAGCTCTTTACCAATCTGAATGTTTGACTTAGCTTGTGCTATTTGTTGAAGAATTTCCATTTCTCTTTTGGTGAGTTTTTCTATTAGTTGAAAATTATCTACAAAACTATTTTGAGTTGTCCTTTCTCCTTTTGTTTGATTAATCGAAGGTGTCATTTGTAATCCCTCACTCATAAAAGTTTTACCACCTGCAATAACAGCTAATGCTTTGAATAAAACCTTAGCAGAATCATACTTTGAGACAAATGCATCAGTACCATTTATAAAAGCTTTCCTTACGAATTTATCTGCTACATAACTAGAAAGAACACATATTTTAATTTCAGGACTTTTCTTTTTAATTTGTTTTATAAAATCTGAAGATTCATTATCACCTAGATTAATATCAGTTATTAATAAATCAACTTCTGATTGTTCTATTCTATCAAGTATTGCCTGTGAAGAATTAGTCTGTCCTATAACCCTATAGAAGTATTGTTCGCCTGATGTCAAAAGTAACTCAAGACCATCTAAGAAAATACGTTCTCTGTCCGCAATTAATGTTTTTACTATCATAAATACAATACTGACTTAACTAGTACAAAAAAAGTGCCATTTTAAGTATTTCTATCGCTTTTATGGGCTTTCGCCCAAAATATTGTTAATTGAACATTTTTTATAAACTAAAGATTCCTTTTTTGATAAAGCATAAGTGTTAAAAAAATTGCACTAATTTTGGCAGATGAAATACGCAAATTATCTCATTTTTCGACTTTTTGTTTCACTCTTCTCCATTACTCCTTTTTGGCTATTTTATATGATCAGTGATTTTGTTGCTTTTTTGTTACAAAAAGTAGTAAGATATAGGGTAAATATAGTTCAGGAAAATCTCTCATTAGTATACCCAAATTTTGATAAAAAGAAAAGAAACATACTAATAAAAAATATATATAAAAATCTTTCTGACATTATGTTAGAAAGTTTAAAAGGATTTTCACTTACTGAAACTCAATTAAAAGCAAGGCATAAACTTATGCAGCCTGAACCCTTAGATACTGCATTCAAAATGAATAAAAGTGTTATGCTTGTTACGGGTCATTATGGCAATTGGGAATGGGGTGCTTTTTCTCCTAACTATTTTATCAACCAAACCGTAATTGGCTTTTATAAACCACTGACTAACAAATACATAAATAAATACGCGCTTAAACGAAGGGCTAAAAGTGGTACGATCCTAGCTGATATTAATGAAACTGCTAAATATTATGAAGAATACTATGATAAAAATTGTCTCTTTTTAATGGCTGCAGACCAATCTCCTACTAAGCCCAAATATGCAATATGGACAGATTTTCTAGGAATAAAAACGCCTTGTATTCACGGCATTGAAAAATATGTATTTCAGTATGACTTAGCTGTATTAAATTGTAATATTGTACGTGTAAAAAGAGGATTTTATGAACTTCATGTAGAATGGATAACTAGTCCTACTGATGAACCAAAAGAATATGGTGAGAACACAAAGATATTTATGAAAAAACTTGAAGATGCAATTAATAAAACGCCTGAAAATTGGCTCTGGTCACACAATAGATGGAAACACAAAGACTATCAAAATCCAGCAAATATTAATTCTTAAAAATCCTTGTTATTGAATAATCTTCGCCACGAAGTAGTTGACAATTGTATAGACCTGATTCGAGGTATTGATCTATTTCAATCAATAATGTATTGACTCCTGAAACTAAGTTAACATCTTGTATATGCACTACTAAACCATTACTATTATATATTCTTAATTCGGCATTTGCATCTATATCAGAATATGTTTTTAAGTAGAAATGATCAAAAACAGGATTAGGAAAAACTAATGAATTTAAATCTTGGGATGCAATAGAAGGTCCACTTGGTATATCTTCATGATCCATAGCTCTGAATACTTCTGTTTGCATTAAATCAATAGAAGTATTTCTCATAATTATATCGTGTAATCGAGTGTTATGTATTACCTCTTTCCATTGAACAGGAATGCCATCATCATTTAGGTAGAAAAACCTATCTCCGTCTCGAATAGCTCGGAATTGACGCTCCATTATTTGAGTAACAAGCTCACCAAATAGTCCATTTTCAAGATGAATTTCAGCTAACATTCCTACCCATGGATCAACATCATTAATATCTCCATATATTTGTTCAAGAAGCATAGATATATCTGGTTCTTCGCATAATTCTATAAAGTTATCTAAAGGTGGAAGACCGAAATTTTCTCTTACTGTATTATAATCGGGAAGACCTCTTTCTCTTCCTCTGTTAATATTTATTGCTGCTAAATCAAGACCTCCTTGACCAGGCTCTCCGAATAAAAAATTACGAACATCATTAATCACATTGCAATCAAAATCTTGTTGGATTTGAGTACCCATTCCCTTGATGTAAGGATCAATTCCACCAGCTAAATCCACAGCTAAAGGATTGAAAAAAGCATCTTTCAAACTAATATTTCCTTTAGAGATTAAATCTCCATTATTTCGCATTCTTATAATTTCACTGTTAATCAGCGTGTGCCCCATGCGGAAAGCAGCAGCTGAAAAAACATTGTAAATTCCTGGGTTTACTTGTTCAAAATATCCATTATATGACGGAATATCAACCCCCATAACAGGTAACCATTCATTGTATACAATTGACTGTAATTTTCCCGATACTATTTTACGAGCAATCTGAAATAATTCTTCATCATTCAAGCTCGGATTTTCCGCTTTCATTTCATCGCATACAAGATTATGTTCTCGAACAAACAAAGTATGCATTGATAATAAAAGTGGATTTTCATTAGCCCTTGAATCACCGGCTACATAAAATTTAGACATTGAACCAGAAGTCTCCATAAATGGAGCATCAACAATTAAAGAATTAAATTCACCATCTTCAGTATTCCAAGGCAGGTTATTTCCTTGACTAACTTTTAGTTTTCCATCTTCAAACGAACGAAGCCAGTCTGCCCTTTCTTTCGAAGATCCATAAATAGCACTTCCATCAATGAACGCAGTTTCGACATTATCATGCTGACGCACATTATCAACACTGGTACCCGTCCCTTCACTTGCAAGTGAACGCATCATAGGTATGACTTCTCCGGATGAAAAGAATGGATCACCAAATGGAGGAATTATAACTGCAGATTCTTCAGGGTTAGTTCCTAAACTAAAATTTTCTACAAGCGATATATCGTGGTCAAGGAATTGACCGAAAACCCATACATAATCACTAAGACTCAATGGATCATTAATTCTTTCTTCTTGGTCAAAAAGTAAATTGGAAATTTCTCTCGGATTCAATCGGTTAGTCGCAGCAGGAGATGAGATTTCATCTTCATAAGCTGTCGATGTTATTCTGATTAATTGCGAATGACTTGCTCCCCATGTGGGATTTTGTAAATTATTCTCTACACCATCAAAAGTTCTGTTTTCCTGCGCACAAACAAATGCACAGAAAAACACAAGAATTGTAAAAATAAATATCTTGACTTTGTTCATGTAAATAAAATAAACTTCGTTAAAAGCTCCTCAAAGATATATATAATCAATCTTATATTTAAGAAAAAGCTTGTCATAGTTAATGTTTTTGACAGTTATAACATATAAAAATATTATTATATGTATTACATGCAGATTAAAAATATATTATACATTGAAAAATATTATATAAATAATTGAATATTTTTAATTTTTGTAGCTATTTTTGCTTAAAATTTCAATTTAATTGTAAACTATCCGATTGCTTGTTACATATATAGTACGTATTAAAATACAAATTGAGTTTTCAACGTTCACCTAGAGACTAATTTTTTGGAACATTTTAATAGAAATAACAGTGTTCCTTTTAATTTTGGGCTTAAAGCCCAAAAAAAAATATAATTTGCTCAATTCCTTGAGAATATCGTGTACTCTATTTTTTGCTTTTTTAAGCGTCATGAGCATAGCTCAAAAAGACAGCTTTAACTTAATACAAGTTGATACTTTCATCTTAACTACAGAGCAAATTAATACACAGGAAATAAAATTATTGAACGGTTTCATTATTCCAATTTCACTAGACTTAAAACAAGGACAAGAATTAAAAGAAATTCAATATAACTTTGACCCTGAGCAGGCCAAAATTACGCTCAGATCATCACTCTTAAAAAAGTCCGATATTTTATATTTTTCTTATAGAAAATATGACGAAATATTTACCGATACTCTCAGTAGAAATTTCAAGAAAGGCATAGATGATAAGGTTGTTTATATTGCTCTTGATATTCCAAAAAACAATACAAACAGTTCCCTTTTACCCGACGGCTTAAAGTATAATGGATCGTTTGGTAGAGGGTTAACAGCAGGAAATAGTCAGTCTTTAGTATTGAACTCTAATTTCAACATGCAACTGGGAGGTCAGATTGGTGATGGCATTGATTTACGTGCTGTTATTTCTGATGCGAACATTCCTATTCAAGCGGAAGGAACAACTCAACAATTACAAGAGTTTGATCAAGTATTTATTGAATTAACGAAAGATGAACAGCAATTAATTGCAGGTGATTTTCGTCTTCAAAGACCTGAATCATATTTTATAAACTACTCAAAAAAACTGAAAGGAATACAATATCAAAATAATAATATTTATAATAAAAATGGGAAGCTTTCTGTCGATGGTTCTTTCTCAATTAGTGGTGGAAAATTTCATCGTCAAAAACTAAATATCACCGAAGGAAACCAAGGACCATACAAACTACTTGGCGTTGATAACGAACAATTTATTATTGTCCAAAGTGGAACTGAAAGAGTATATTTAGATGGTGAACTTTTAGTGCGAGGTGAAACTAACGATTACATTATTCTATATGATCGTGCTGAAATTATTTTCACAGAAAAGAGACTGATACAAAATGACTACAACATAGTTGTTGAATTTGAATATCTTGTACAAAATTATGCGCGAACGATAAGACATACTAATGCAAATTGGTCGCATAAAAAGAATCAGTTTCAATTATATACTTACGTTGAATCCGACAGCAAGAATAGTTCTGGAATTTTTGAACTTTCGGCAGAAGATCGACAGCTATTAAGTGAAACTGGAGATTCTAATACTGCTTTTCAGTCGGGAATCTTTACGAACGAGAACTTTACAGCTTCAGGTGTCTTTTATACCATAGAAATTCAAAGTGAAGGTGATACCATCTTAAATTATAGCACTGATTCAACGCAAGCAATATATCAAGCTAATTTCACTGATCTAGGTGAAGCGAATGGTGCTTATTCAATTGATGATGAAATCAATGCGAATGGAAGAGTTTATAAATATGTAGGAGAAGGCAATGGAAGATATAATCCAGTCATCAGATTAATTGCACCTGAAACGAAACAAATGTATGGAATTAGTCATCGTTTTTCATACTCAAAAAATGGATCTATAGATACGGAAATATCACTGAGTAATTTCGATAAGAATCTATTTTCGACGGTTGACGATAATAACAATCTTGGATATGGGGTAAAATCTAATTGGACCCACTTATGGAAATTCAGTAAAAACTCCAACTTACAGGCTAGTGTGTTCGGAGAATTCATAAACAGCAATTTCAATTTTGTAAATCCATATAGAAGTACGGAATTTACTATTAACTGGAATATTCCTTCTCTAGAAGTATCAACAACTGAAAAACTAGGAGTAGCATCCTTAGCTTATCAATATTATTCTAAGGAAAAATTCATTCGAAATGTAAATTTAAATTATTCATCTTCGTTCTACAATAGGACGAATTCATTCAATGGAAATCTGCATGCTTTAAATGGAAGCATACAAAGTAAATCCATAAGAATTGATTCGAGAACAAGCTATTTACAGACATCAAGCACACTTTTAAATTCTACTTTTTTCAGACCCAATATCAAACTTTCTAAGACATGGAAAAAGTTAAACAACATACAAACAGGTGTGCTTTATGATGCAGAAAAAAACATACAGCTTGATCCACTTCTTGATACTATATTAAATTCTACGAACACCTATGATGAGCTAAAATTTTTCGTAAGTAGCAAGGATTCTACCATTATACAAACAGAATTATTCTACACAACTAGAAGAGATCAGTTAGGTTTTGAAAGTGAGATAAAGGACTTTTCATTTGCGGATAAAGCGGGTATAAATGTAAGTGCAGTTGGCAAGAATCAACGAGTGAATCTTACCGTAAATTATCGTAGATTGGAAACCGACGAAAGCTTTAATAACAGTGTTGTAGACTCGAAAAACTTACTGGGTGGTTTAGATTATCAATACAACTTATGGAATAATCTTGTGCGTGGAGTGAGTAATGTTAACTTCAATTCGGGTCAGGAGCCTAAGCTCGAGTTTGATTACAGAGAAGTAGCTTTAGG
>CAZMKA010000096.1:0-14321 GCA_964566605.1 uncultured Saprospiraceae bacterium
TTACGAATCAATATATCTTGAATAGTATTGTTCAACATATGCCCCATGTGGAGTACCCCTGTAACATTGGGTGGAGGAATAACTATTGAAAATGCTTCTCTATCATCGGGTTTACTTTTGAAATACCCTTTCTCTAGCCAATGTTTATACCATTTAGCTTCGATTTCTTCGTGAGAAAAACCGCTTTGCATATCCATTCTATGGAATTTAGATTAATAATTAAGTATGTATGTTCTAGATAAACTGTCCGATTGGACGACGACATAAATGTTATAATATTCAGACTCATCAATTGATGGAAAAACGGAACAGTTACACAACCTGTTAGCTAGATCAGGAGTAGTATTACTGTGTCCAGAAATGACATTTATTCCAGGTGTACTAGATGAAAGTTCTTTTGAGAAATCAGTAATGTTTCTAGCATCATAAATTTGAAGTTCTTCATTAGTTCTTTCCAAAAGAGGTTCTACAGTTTCTTTTGTACGATTAAAATCGGAACTATAAATATTAAGATCTGTGGGTCCTTGCAAGATTTCAGACAATTTTTCTGCTCTTCTTACGCCATCTTCTGTTAAATGTGGGTCATCACCTTTTTGTTTTTCACCATGGCGAACCATAATAAATACTTTATCATCATCTTGCCAGACGACATTGTAATCGCGGAAAAACTGAGGAATATTGGTGTTCGTAGAACACATTAATGGTGCAAGTAAAACGAGGAAAAATGTAAAAATGAGTTTCATATACAGCAAAAATACTTTTTTAAGTGTTAAAATTGTCCAACTGATACATCATTTTTGATAATAATTGCATCTATGTTATAGTTTTTATAAGAAACAAGAACAAAAAATAAATTTGGATTTAGAGAAAATCATATCACTTTGTAAGAATCACGACCCTAAAGCACAGCGTCACTTATATAATGAATATAGTGGGTTATTGTTTTCTGTGGTGAAGAGATACTTGAAAAACGAAGAAGATGCAGAGGATGCTTTAATCGAAGGGTTTTATAAGATTTTATCTAAAATTAAATCATTTAAAGGCGATGGAAGTTTTGAAGGGTGGATGCGCAGAATAGTAGTTAATGAGTGTTTGATGAAGCTAAGAAAAAAGCGAAACTTCACCTTGGCTCTTGAAGAAGCGTATAGCGTTGGAGAAGCTGAAATGATAACACCTAATCTAGCATATCAAGATTTATTAAAAGTTTTAGAAAATTTGCCAACGGGATATAGAACTATATTCAATTTATATGAAATAGAAGGTTTCAAGCACAGAGAGATAGCTGAGCAGCTTGGCATTAGTATAAACACATCAAAGTCACAACTTATATTAGCTAAAAAAAGAATAAGGGATCTTATTAAAAAAAAGCAACTTATTGAAAGAGCAGGATAATCATGAATGAATTAAAACCATTACATAAAGACAATACATTAGAAGTTCCAAGACGTGTTTGGAACCAAGTTGAGAGTAGATTGAATAATAGTAAGCAGAAAAAGAAATTACTTAGACTAAAAGTTATCAGCGGTGTTGCTGCATGTTTACTTGCGGCGTTTGGATTAAGTTATTTAAGCATGGAAATAAGTGGCAAGAATGATTCATTTGCTAGCAATGGACAATATAAGAGTATGGTTTTCGAAAGCTTGGATCTTTCTGATTCAAATTTATATGATTTCAAGCAGGTTGTAAAATTAAGAAATACACTTGTAGAGTCACAACCTTCGTTTGGTCGAAAATCACGATAGTATTTTATCATTTTAATAAAGGTTTCTACTTACCAAGAATATCTAGATTCATTCAATGCTACTTATCAATAGTAACGACATATTTGGTTACCTGATGATTAGTAGTCATTCTCCTAACCAATCGTGCAACATATTATAATTATTCATAATATATTCCATTTCTTATTCTTGCCATAATCAATTGATTTACTATAAATTATAATGTATTTTAAATAAATATGTAAATTATTGGCACAAAACCAGACTTCATTACACTAATAAGAAAGTGTAAAGTATGTTGGAAACACAAAAAATGGTGTCGGGCGGATATTACTTATTGGAAAGTTTATCCTGTGGACGAAATTGTTATTTTGAAACAAATGAAGAGTCACGATTATTCAAGGTATTATTTAAACGGTATTTAAAATGCTATTCAGAGCTGCACAAGATATATATGTCAAGTGAAGGTTATCATGTATTGATGAGAATAAGGAGTAAAGAGATAGTTATACGGAATTATATAGAGGAACGTATAAAACGTAAAAAGGAGATTAATTCATTATTTTTAGAAGAGCCATGGCGGATAATAAGTGAGCAGGTTAGGATATTACATAGTGTATACGTAAAAATGGTTAATAGACTACGAGGAAGGCAAGGCGTATTGGTTCAAAAGCGTTATAGAAGATATTATTTTGAGGGGAAGGACGAGTATTATTCATATGAAAAGAGGATGAAAGGGAAAGAAATGATAGAAGGTCAAAAAAGTAAGCGATATAGAGTAAGTGATCGATGGAAAAAGGGTGTTGATTGGGTGGTTGTGAGAGGGGTGTTGTTTGTGGAGAGTCTTATGGATATGGCGTTTCAGAATCACGTAGTATCAAAATTAGTAAAATCAACCTTCATAGCCCACTCCCCCCCACCTTAATCTAATTTCCCACACAATTCTTAGCAGAATACAACATTTTTCTACACAAAAACCTTATTGAGCTTGAGAAATTCAATTCTCAAATCATTGTTTTCTTCTTCACTCAACCCGAAATGGATGACGTGGCTGCCAATCAGTCTTTCTATTCAAAATACTAATTATTGGACCTGCAAATAAATTCGCTATCGAATTCGTATGCTTTAAATATAACTCATAATGATGAGGTATCGCTCCCACACTACTCTTAATCTCCAAAGCCGTCCTACCAAAATCTACTAACTTAAAATCATTCTCTACTCCATACGATATCATTTTATACAACATCGTAATATACAATTGTGATTGCTTGTTACTAACTTTATCATAACCCAAGAAATGAGCGTGTAACTCACCCCTATTGTGTATCATTGTATAAAATCCAACTAAATTTCCACTGCTATCTTCAGCTACTTTGAAAATAAAATCATCTCCTAAATGCTCCTTCAAACTAGCAAAATACATTTTGGGCAACTCGAACAAACTGAAATCTAGACCTTCAAAAACTTCTTTGTATAATGGAAAATATTCTTCTACTCTAGACTTAATTTCACCTAAGCCTATTTCCCGTATTGTTAAATGAGCAGATTTCTTTAATGCACGCTTCGCTCTTACTCGATACTTACTAGTCAATGCACCTAAATAATCCGAAAAATGACTCCATTCTTCCTTGATGTGTAATACCATCAATGGTTCAACACTAAATGGTTTAAACTTACTATTCTTTACTCCTATCGAATCCATTTTTCTAGAGACTGGTATATCCTTCGTAAATACTACATTTATAGGCCGCTTCTTTGACTGATAATAGGTAATACAGTGACCCAAAACCGTTTCAAGTATTTCAAATTTCTCCTTCCCTGTATACCTTTCATCTACGAATCGAAACATATACTCTCCTGAAACCAACATGTTCCCAGCTACCAAACCTCTAATTCTAACAATCTTTGCAAGCGAACTTCGTAAATGACTGCTATCATTGTGCTTTCTATCTTTCAAACTCTCTCGAGCATTGAATTCGCTTATTTGAATAGGGAAATATGCAATTATCTCGCCTTTTTCATACAATAAAGCATACTTCTGACTAACACTTTTTGGTGAACTAGACTCCAAAGAACGAAAATAACGCGTAGATAGGAAGATGTCTTCATCTGCAGTCAAGTCAGCCCATAAGCTGCTAATCTCATCTATTGAATCATATAACTTTATTTCAAAACGATCCTGCTCCTTCTTATTTTTACAGCCTACTTCCTTAATATTCACCGTTTATTACTCTCTTTTAATTTTCGTAATATTTCTATCTCATTCTGCCACTTAATCTGTTTCACTACTTCATTGCCATACACAAATGTAAAGTAATCTTTTAACCAAAGCTTTAACATAGGCTGACTTTGAGTCAAATCTTCATAAGAATCTACATCTATTGTCCTATATTCATCATTTACAGGCAATGCAACACCGAAAAATCGCTGCGATTGATCCGTTGTTATATCCAACGAACCAATAAAATGACATAAGTAATCATTCCCTTCCTCCAACTCTTTACCTAAAACTAAAAATGGGATTCTTTTGTTGTCTTTATTTACCCCAATTGCTGCTGGCAAACCAACAAATCTTATCGTATCGTTATAAATTGGAATTATATTATTACCAGGTTCCATTTCTATGGATAGATTCAACATTGTATCAATCCTTACCTTTGTTTTATTCGTTTCATTTTTACAACTAATTATTAAACTCCCGACAATTAAAATCCAATACAACCTCATTCTTACGTATATAATTTAATATTAATTACATTTACATTTTATAAAAATCGATACTTCTATAAGTATAACTGATTGCCAATATATTATTTAATATTAGTTATTTGAAGTAACAATCTCTTTTATCCTTTTTACTATTTAAAACATTATAAATGTCCGAACAATATTTTAACCCAGAAGATTTGAAAAAATTTGGAAATATTTCCGAATGGCAAGAAGATATGGGTAAAAAGTTTTTTGACTACTACGGAGAAGTATTTAAAGAGGGCGCATTGACTGTTCGCGAAAAATCTTTAATCGCTTTAGCTGTCGCACACGCCGTTCAATGCCCTTATTGCATAGATTCTTATTCTTCCGACTGTCTTAAAAAAGGAGCCGACGAAGAACAAATGATGGAAGCCGTTCATGTTGCCGCTGCAATAAAAAGCGGAGCAACTCTTGTTTATGGAGTGCAAATGATGAATCACGTTAAAAAACAAACAATGTAATCTATGGCTATTAAGCAGAAAACAAAGTCTTTAAAGGCTGTTGGAAATAAATTAAACGACACTTTTTATCAACTTGAAATTCTTACTCAAACCAGAAAAACAGTAGACAATTTTACCCCTTTTAAGGATAAAATTGCAGAATCTGGTTGGAAAACTATTCGACCTGATAAAATTACTGTGTTCCAACTAAATATTGGAAAATTATGTAACCAAACGTGCGCACATTGTCATGTAGATGCCGGACCTGACCGAAAGGAAGAAAATATGGATCGTGCCACTTTGGAGAAGTGTTTGGAAATAATTGCTCATCCTAATTTTACAACTGTTGACATAACAGGAGGTGCTCCTGAAATGAATGCGCACTTCCGTTGGTTCGTTGAGGAATGTACTAAAATGGGAAAACAGGTTATTGATAGATGTAACTTGACCATTATTGAAGCCAATAAAAAATATCATGACTTACCTGAATTTTTAGCAAAACATAAAGTTCAAGTAGTCTCTTCTCTTCCGTATTTTAGCAAGACTAGAACTGATGCCCAAAGAGGAGATGGTGTTTTTAATGATAGTATTAAAGCTCTTAAAAGATTGAATGATGTCGGATATGGAAAAGAAGGAACTGGTCTCGTACTCGACTTAGTTTTTAATCCTTCAGGTGCATTCTTGCCTGGTGACCAAGCCGCTCTTGAACTGGAATTTAAAGCTCAACTAAAACGCAGATTTGATATCGAATTTAATAATCTTTACGCTATTACGAACCTTCCTATTAGTCGTTTCCTAGATTATCTTATTGACACTAAAAATTACCAATCGTACATGGAGAAGCTGCTCGAAGCATATAATCCTATGACTGTTGAATCTGTAATGTGCCGAAATATGATCTCTGTAAGTTGGGATGGATATATCCATGATTGTGACTTTAACCAGATGCTTGATTTAAAAGTAGCTGCGAAGAGTAAACATATTAATGACTTTGATTACGACGACCTTATGGATAGAGATGTGATATTAAACAACCATTGTTATGGATGTACCGCCGGGGCAGGATCAAGTTGCGGTGGAGAAATTACATAAAAAAATATTAATTCTTTCTTAATTATTAGTAGCTGACATGACATAGTTATAAATTTGTACGTTGCTATAACATATGAATTTTAAATCAGCTTATATAATTCTATTATTACTCTTTTTGGGCTCGCAGGCCCAAAGTCAAGTTGATAGAGGTAGGCCTGTTGTAAAAAACAAATCAGAGGAAAACGTAAATAGAGCGAAAACCGCAAGAGATTCACTTGATCCTCGTGTTTCTCCTTTATTGGATTCTTTGGGCTCAAGCCCAAATGACTCCTTGCGTAAACCGAAAAATTTTACTGAAAGTGAAGATGCTATTGAATCCGAAATCTCCTATGGTTCCGAAGGAAGAAAAAAAATAGACTTAGCTAAAAAAGAAGTTCATTTATGGGACAAAGCATATGTGAAATATGAGGATATAAATGTTTCTGCTGATTATATTGTCTTTAATTTTGAAACGAACATAGTTACTGCAAGCGCTACTTATGATGACCAAGGTCATCTCCTTTCGAAAGCTACTTTCTCAGAAGGAGATCAAAATTTTCAATACAATTCTTTTAAATACAACTTTAAAACCGAGAAAGGAATAGTATATCAAGGTGTTACTAAAGAAGGTGAATTGTTTGTTCATGGTGGTTTTACCAAACTAGTAACTGCTCAGGATAGTCTATCAAGTGATGTACTGTATAACCAAAATGCAATAATTACTTCTTGTAATCATGATCACCCACACTTCGGAATTCGATCCAATAGAATAAAAGTTGTTCCTAATAAGATTGCTGTAATAGGACCTTCTTGGCTTGAAATTGCTGATGTCCCTACTCCACTATGGTTACCTTTCGGATTCTTTCCTATTTCGTCAGGTAAAAGTTCAGGGCTAATTCTTCCCCAAAATTATGATTTCTCACAAGCATGGGGATTTGGTTTACAAAATGTAGGTTATTACTTTCCCATCAACGATTATATGGACTTAAGGTTGACTGGAGATATTTACCTAAGAGGAAGTTGGGCATTAAACGCAGATTTTAAATACACTAAAAAATACGGTTATTCTGGTGGATTGTTAGCTAGTAGAACAAGTCGAATACAAGAAAGTAATACAACGGCTGATTATGATAAAACTGTTTCGTACCGTTTCAATTGGTATCATAGACAGGATCCTAAAGCACATCCTTATAGATCATTCAATACCTCCGTTAATATCTTAACTGCAGGCTATAATAATCAGAATAGAACGGACGCATATGCTCGTACCCAAGATAATATTAGTTCTACTGTTTCATACTCTTATCAATTTGGAACAAGTCCTTGGTCTTTAACCGGTGGTGCAAACCTTACACAATCACTTAGTGCTGGTACGGTTGATCTTGATGCACCGAATCTTAAATTGAACATGCGTCAAATATATCCGTTCAAGAAAAAAGAAAGGATTGGTAAAGAGAAATGGTATGAAAAAATTGGTGTTACTTATAACTCCGAATTTAGAAATAAACTTTCAGCGACAGATACAACTTTTTACTTAGCTGAAACATGGGACGATGCGAGATATGGTGTAAAACATTCAGCATCATCCAATGCTTCTTTCAAGTTTTTGAAATACTTTAGCTTTAACCCTAGTGCTAATTATTCTGAAACATGGTTCTTCAGAGAAATCAATAAAGTCAATGATGGTATCATACAATTGGATTCTTCAAGCTTTGTTTTTGACGGAGATACAACTATTGTAATTGATTCTATTTATGGTACCGTAATAGAAACTGTGGAGAATTCTTTCCTTCCATTTCGAACAGGTAGCATAGGAGGAGGTATTTCGACAAAGCTGTTTTGGACAGAAACAAGAAATAAAGGATTCCTTCGAGGCTTTAGACATACAGTTACTCCGAATTTAACATTCAATTATTCACCTGACAGTGAATCACCTTATGAAAAGTTAGTTGATAATGACTTCAGAGTTGGGATAGATGATCTCGAAACCTATACCATAATACCTACCACTGTATTTTCAGCCAATCCCTCCCAGCAATCCTTGGCTCTTAATTTGAATATTCAGAATATAGTCGAATTCAAGTATTACAGCAAAAAAGATAGCACAGCCAAAAACTTTAAATTAACAAATTATACCTTTAACTCCAATTACAATTTTGTAGCAGATAGTTTTAAATTATCCAATCCCTCCTTAACAGGAAGAGCTAATTTTTTCAAAAGTCGAATGGCGATCAACTATGGCTTTACAGTAAATCCTTATAAAACAGAAAATGGTAGATTAATTGACCAATTTGCTTGGGAAGATGAATTTCAATTACCTAATATTTCAGACTTTACCGTTCGTACAACAACCAGTTTGCGTTTTAGCGAAATTAAAGGCTGGTTTTCAAAAGATAAAAAAGCAAAGAATAAGTCCAAGAACAAAGGTCCTGTAACCTTCAACTCCTTGTTTGATGATTTCTCTGTTCAATATAAATTAGACTATCGATATACCAATTCTTTGGGTGTAATAACTAATGGAATTACTTCGAATACGATTAATATACGCGGTGATATACAGGTCACTGAAAATTGGTTTATTAACCTAGGTAATTTTGGATATGACTTTGCCAATAAAGGTTATTCATATCCTGACTTCGGCTTTAGTAGAAATCTCCATTGTTGGCGAATGAATTTCAGTTGGCAACCAAGAGGGGGAGCTGGATTTACAACAGGTAACACTTCAACGTTCACCTTTTTCATAGGTGTAAATGGTGGTACGCTTGACTTCTTAAAATACAACTACAATAGAGGTAATTTCGATACTGTATTTTAATTTCACAAGCAATCTTTTAAACAACTGCTTTAATATCTAACTCATATTATTTTAACAATAGTTAAACTATATATAGATACTATCATTCCTACTTAAAGGAATTCTGTGATTTATTAAATAACTATCTGTTTTCAACTTTCTTATCGCTGCTGTCACTTATATTTTGTTTAATACCAATATAATACATATTTAGAGTTTAAAATCATACGTTAAACAATCAAGATATGCTTAAAATTCTACTCCCTCTATTTGTATTTTCTCTCTTTTCTTTTGGGGCTAGAGCCCAAAATGCCCTTTCATTTGATGGGATGGATGATTTTATAACTACTGAATATGAGGGTGTATTAGATACAGCAGACAGAACATTTGAAGCATGGGTATATGTTATCGAAGGAACGGATGATTCTAATATGGCTATTCTTGATTATGGCAGGAATGCAAGTGGAAGTAGAAACACGTTTTCTATTGATCCCGTTAATATGAAAGCACGTTATATTTCAGGTGGTACAAATTTTTCAAACCTTTCTACACCCGACAATAGCGTACCTCATGAAGAGTGGATACACGTAGCTTTTGTAAAAAAAGATACCCTGGGGACATTTTATCTTAATGGAATAGAAGTAATCTCTGCAAATATGTCAAACATTAACACACCTGCTGATTTCACGCCAGTGCGAGTTGGTCAAAGAGTAAGTGGAGGAAACATTCCTTTCCTGGGAGGACTTGATGAAATTAGAATTTGGGATGTAGCAAGAACAGCTGAAGAAATATTGATGTATAAAGATATTGAAGTGTGTCAAGGGCATCCAAATCTAAAACTATACTTCCGTTTTAATCAAGGAATATCACAAGGTGAAAATCAAAGCATAGATATGGCTATTGATGATTCTGGGAATAATTACACTGGAACACTAAACAACTTTGCCCTTTCCGGTGGAGGTTCTAACTGGGTGATAGGTACACCAATTACGGATAATTCGCTAAATAGTAATATAAGTATGGACGGAAATACTCTAACTGCAGAAGCATTGGATGTAGAATACCAGTGGGTAAATTGTGCTGACTTCTCTCCTATTGATGGCGAAACAAATCAATCTTTTACCCCTACTGAAAATGGTGAATATGCAGTGACCGTAAGTTCAGGAATCTGCTCATTAACTTCGGAATGCGCTCAAGTAATAGTAGTTAATAATGAAAATATTGCAGCTAATAATAACATAGCAATATATCCTAACCCATCAACTGGACAACTGAATATTGAATTTACTTTAGTTGAAAAAACAACAGACATTATCCTAAGAGATGTTACGGGTAAAATTGTACATAAGTACAATTGCAAAAACCAACAACTCTTGAATATTGATCTTCCTGATACACCTGGTGTATACTTTGTGGAGATTTTGACTGGAACAAAAAAACATGTTGAAAAAATAATTAAACTTTAGGTATAAATAATTTCTTTCCCTCAAAAATTAAAACAATTCTATGTATTTGAAAAGAAAATTTCCTTTGAAGGGAATGATTATATGGACACGTTGGGATATTTTAAAATTCATAGCAATTGGTACTATACCAGTTTTTCTTTATAAAGGTCTTGGCTTTTATTGGCTGCATTTACCATGGTTACCTATAGGAGTTGTAGGTACTGCTGTTGCTTTTATAGTCAGTTTTAAGAATAATGCATCCTATGATAGATTGTGGGAAGCTCGTAAAATTTATGGCGGCATTGTCAATGCTTCTCGGTCATTTACACTAATGGTCAATGATTTCATATCCAATAAACATGCGAGCGAAAAGTTAACTGACAGTGAACTTTTTGATATTCGCAAAACAATTGTTATGAGGCATGTAGCATGGATGACAAGTTTAAGACATGCCTTAAGACAGCATAAACCATGGGAAGTCAGTAAAATTGTTAAGTCGGATAGAGAATACATGAATAAATTGACAGTTCCAGAATGGGAAATTTCACTAGAAGAGGACTTAAATGGATATGTTGTTGAATCTGAATTAAAGGAGATTTTAAGTAAAAAGAATAAGCAAGGTGCATGTTTGAATATTCAGTCAAGACACCTAAAAAAGCTATTAGACAAAGGATTAATAGAGGATTTCAGGCATATGGAAATGCAAGCATTAATGACTGAGTTTTTCACCCTTCAAGGAAAGGTTGAACGAATTAAAAACTTCCCATATCCTCGACAATTTGCTACCCTTAACTTCTTATTTGTATGGATATTCATTTTCCTACTACCTCTTGGTATGATGCATGATTTCGAAATAATAGGTGGTTTAGTTGATGAAGCTATACATGAGCATATGAAAATTCATGATAGTCCTATTCATGCTATCGTTGAATTTGTAGGATATAACTTTATTTGGTTGACAATTCCATTTACTGTAATTGTATCGTGGATATTTCATACGATGGAAAGAATTGGTGAAACAACTGAAAATCCATTTGAAGGTAACCCGAATGATGTTCCTATTTCTACTATGTCTAGAGGTATTGAAATTGATATTCGACAAATGATTAACGATGATCCATCTTTAATACCTGCTCCACTTCCTTCTCAATTAGATATCCAATTTTAAATTAATTTCACTCATTTGAATAGAGCAGAATTGGTATTATCTATCATTCCCTCCTCGTAAATCCTTTGTTGCCTTTTCTCCAGACTGTCTTGACTGAGGAGTTCCTCCTCTAGGTTTAGCTGGTCTATTTCCTGCTTGTACATTAAGAACAGATTTATTCTTTTTTAACTCATTGGTGACAGCATCCTTATTTAATTCTGGATTGAAACTCATAATAAAGTATGTCATATTCGGTGATAAAAATTTTACAATTTTTGCATCAATATGTCTTTGAGTTAAAATCCAATCTTTGGGCTGAACAGCAGGTGTCAAACTGACTATTAGAGTATTGTCAAAATCAACATCAGCGGAATCATCTTTTTTCTTCTCTTTCCACGCTCTACTTTCAGCTTGGTCCTTGAAAAAACTTTTTATATTCTCTAATACTTCTGCATCATTTATTTTCCACTTAACTTCTTTACGCTCAGTTGGTGATTCATAATATATCATTTTAAATGTTTGAGCATCCATAATACGCTCATCTTCTCGAGTATTGACTGTATTAAAAGCTTCCGATTGTACTAATCCTAAGATTTCATTTAAATCGTTTTCTCCTATATTTTTCTCATGAATTCCAGTCAACTTCGCATAGGACTTACCTACATATAACATCTTTCCATCTGAAAATACATCAATACTAAACGACGGACATTGTCCGAAACATGCACCTTGATTGTAACTTAATATTTTTCGGATAGGCTCATCATTTTTCACCACATTCTCATCCTTAATCATTTCTTCTTTTGGCGCCCAGCCATTCTTATCATCAGCAATAGCAAGTAATGAATTAGCAATTTCCTGAGTATTTCCAGGAAAAGTAAACATTGTCCCAAAAGCTTTACGTCCCTCATCACCGTAGTATACAATTCTAGTTTTAGAACCATCTTGAGTATCTTTATCGTAAACATCATCGTACTGATACAACCCTTCATTTTTCAAAGCCACATAGATTTTCTTATATGTTTCAGCATCAAGTTGCTTCGTGTATGGGCCCACTCTCTCAACATTTCGCTTCCCTATATATTCCATAGAACCATCCGTCATAATCAAAAGACTAAATGATGGACATTTCCCATAACAAGGTGATTTCGAAAATTCTACCAGTTTTGTAGCAGTCTGTGGCGAATCCATTTTCACAGATTTACAACCACCCAATAAACACAAACTAATAATACTTAAAATATAATATCTCATTCTTTTCATTTTATTAAAAGACGACAAAACTTCTCATTTTACACATCTCATGTTATTCCAAACGCAAATTTACACATTTTAAGTATTATCAATGGACAATTTATCACTTCATGAAACTGCTTCAAAATCAGTATTTCATTAACGCAGTCATATTCATTAATATCAACTTTTTTAAATCTCTCAAAACCTCAGATATAAAATAAATTATACTTCATCATACTTAATCTCAAGTACGCGAATCAGCATTAAAGACCAGATTTATACATATTATTAAAATATTTAATATATTTACATTATAAATTTATAAGGTGCGTAATATTCCATTCTATTTGCTTTTATTTCTTTTGGCTTTAAGCCAAAATTCAATGGCTCAGGATACTTTCAATGTAATGATTGATGCTGGACATGGAGGCAAAGACAATGGAACGACAGGTTCTTTTTCAAAAGAAAAGAATATCGTCTTAGATATTGCCAAGCTTCTTGCTAATAAATCAAATGAAACTATCAATATTCAGTTAACGAGACATTCAGATGAGTTTATCAAACTTGAGGAAAGAGCAAATAAAGCTAACAGTCAAGATATAGACCTCTTCATTTCGCTTCACTGTAATCATATCCATTTATCATATGTAAATGGAACTGAAGTCTATGTTTATGGGCACTCTGATGATCAAGAAAATCAACGGATTGCACAAAGAGAAAATGGAGGTCACAACCATGTCCACATAGAAAATGAAGATTTATCATTTATCTTAGGTGGTATACAAGAGTCAGCATATCTACAACAATCTATCAAATATGGAAATTTAGTTAGCGATGTATTTAGTTCCGATGTTAAGTTAAAACAGCGCGGGCTTCGACAAGCTAACTTCAGGGTTTTAAAGCACCTTGAAATGCCAGGCGTTTTACTAGAAATTGCCTATCTCAGTAATCCACAAAATGAGACCTACATCAATAGTAGCGAAGGTAAAAATGATGTTGCGGATGCAATATGGAAAACAATCATTGAGTACAATGATAATCTTAATTTGACCGATTCTGCGTTGACAATTACTGCTAATTAGTAAATCCTTTTAAGTGAACTCCATGTTTTTTTGAAACATATTTACATCTTTTTATAAATTTGGGGCGTTATTACTATTGGAACGACACACCAGAATAAACTAAAAACAACAAATATGCGTAAAGAAGTCAAAATAGGAGCCTTAGTTCTCGCCGTAGCAGCTATTATGATATGGGGGTTTAACTACCTTAAAGGTCAAGATCTTTTTGCTAAAAGTTTAAGTCTTGAAACAAACTATGGCTTTGTTGACCAATTGTCTGCATCTTCTCCAGTTCTTATAAATGGTGTAAAAGTAGGTAATGTAACTGATGTAATTCTGGATAAGAATAATGTGAAAAACGTTGTTGTGAAGTTTACTATCGAGGAAGTTTCGCATGTTCCTAAATCTGCCGTTGCGGTACTTACTAGTGTCGGTTTAATGGGAGGAAAAGCAATTACTATAGATTTCGAAAAGCCATGCTCAGGGAATGGAGATTGTCTTGAAGATGGGGATAAATTAGCAAGTGCAACACTTGGTTTAATGGACTCTATGTTGGGTGAAGGCGCAATCGATGGAGCTATAGAAGGTGCTCAAACAAAAATACAACAATTGGTTGGTTCGGAAGGAGGTGAAATGAATGGTGATTTCTCTG
>CAZMKA010000097.1:0-5561 GCA_964566605.1 uncultured Saprospiraceae bacterium
AAGTTTATACTGCTAGGAGTACTAAGCATAGCAATCATTCTTCGCGAGTTTTATGAGGGCTAGACCTTTTTGGTACTTTTTACGGCAATAGTAAAAAGTACGGAACTTATGGAATTATGAATTTCAATTTCAAAGCTAAAGCTTTCCTCCATCCGACACCCTCCAAAGTGAGAGATTTGACTTTTGTGGAGATTGCAACATCACATTCCCGCATTTCGGCTCCACTCAGTGACCACACTTCGACTCCGCTCAGTGACCGCACCATGCCGGTATTATTCATTATTTTCTGATTACTTACTTAACTTACTTGATGTTTTTTGGGCTCAAGCCCAAAATTTTTTACGCCAAAAACATTGACCTTCATCCCTCTAAACTCAGTTTGAAATAATATAGTCATCCCATTTTTTTTCGCAATGTTTGCTGAGGCTTCATTAGTCTTTTCAATTATTGAAATAAATCTATGATGATCTATGTTATGAAACGCAAATTCTTTGATTCTTTTGGCGATTTCTGTGCCATATCCTTTTCTCCAATAGGCCGGTTTTAAAGAATATGAAACCTCATACTCCTTCTCGCCATTCAGTTCTCTAGGTAAAATACCCCCAACACCAATGAAGGCATTACTCTCTTTTTCGATTACTGCAAGATGTCCCAATCCTTTTTCTTTATTGATTTTCATCTGAATAGTAATCCATTCTTTGGCTAAGGCCTTAATATCCGCATCAATATCAATTCCCAGAAACTGAAGCATGTTATTATTCTCGAAAAATTCTATCCAACTTGGAATATCATTTTCTGTAAGAGCTCTGTAACAAAGTCTGGAACTTTCAAGATTGAAGTAGTCCATATTTTTATCCATTGCTAATTATTGATAACGTTCTGCACTTCGGCTCCGCTCAGTGACCGCACTTCAACTCCGCACAGTGACCACACTTCGACTCCGCACATTGACCGCACTTCGGCACCGCTCAGTGACCACACTTCGACTCCGCTCAGTGACAGCACTTCGACTCCACCACGTTCCCACAACACACTGGTATTACTAATTATTAATTACCCATTACTAATTATAATTACCCAAACTCTTTCTTCATCCGATCAATATTCCTCTTACTATCACGATCCTTTATCGTATTACGTTTATCATACGTCTTCTTACCTTGGCCCATGATAATCTCTACTTTTGCAAAACCTCTATCATTGAAATAAATTTTATACGGAACTACTGTCATTCCTTTTTCAGTGACTCGTTTTGATATCTTTTTTAACTCGGTTTTACGTAATAATAACTTCCTTGTTCTTTTCGGCTCGTGATTGTATACAGTTCCTAACTCGTATTCAGCAATGTACAGATTTCTTATAAATAACTCTCCATTCTCAAAACTGCAAAACGCATCATTCATATGCGCATTACCAGATCTTAAGGACTTTACTTCTGTACCTTTCAATTGTATTCCAGCCTCAAATTCTTGATGTATGAAATACTCAAACTTTACCTTCCTATTGACTATTACAGCCGTGTGCTTGTCTTTACTCATTATAAATTTTCGAGTACAAAATTATGCATTTTTGTGTACAAGTGAATTCTGGCATTATCACCGTAGATTCCGTGGTTCCTATTTGGGTAGAAATAGGTGTCAAATTGCTTGTTGGCGGCAATCAATGATGCTGCCATTTCAGCGGAATGCTGGAAATGTACGTTGTCATCACTATTTCCATGCACTAATAAATAACTGCCTTCCAATAAACCTGCAAAGTTCACAGGTGAATTATCTTCGTAACCACTTGGATTCTGTTGTGATGTTTGCATGTATCTTTCCGTGTAAATCGTATCATACCATTTCCAGTTTGTAACCGGCGCTACTGCAATAGCCGCTTTAAATACATCAGCCCCTTTTGTAATGGCTAGTGATGACATATATCCTCCATATGACCACCCAAATATTCCTATCCGTTCAGCATCTACATAATCCATTTTTCCTAGATATTTCGCAGCATTTATCTGATCTTCTATCTCGTATTTTCCTAGTTCTTTATAAGTCATTTTCTTGAACGCTTCACCTCTTGCTCCCGTTCCTCTATTATCTACACTCACAACAATGTAATCTTCAGACACCAATTTCTGGAACCACCAATAATTTTGTCCTTTCCAAGAATTTGTAACGGTTTGACTTCCTGGTCCTCCGTAAACGTACATGAAAACTGGATACTTTTTCGCTGGATCAAAATTATCAGGCTTCATAACGAAAGCATTTAGTTTAACATCGTCCACTGTAGGGATTTCCATGAATTCTACTTTGCTTACTCCGTGTTCCGCCATTAATTTCTTTACCTTATTATTATCTACTATCGATCGTAATGATTTTCCATTATTCGAAAATACTTCATAAGTTGCAGGTGTATTGATATCACTGTGATTCAAAACATAGTAATCGAATGTACTTGAAAATTGTGCTGAATTCGTTCCTTTTTTATCTGCAAGTGTTTTCATTCTTTTACCGTCCGACTTTACAGAATAAATCTCTCTGTCCAATGCAGATTTCTTAGCCGCTTGAAAATATACTTGATCTCTTTTCTCATCGTAACCATAAAATTTCGTCACTTCAAAATCACCTTTTGTAAGCTGCTTTTTCTCATTTCCTTTACTATCATATAAGTAAATATGATTGTACCCATCTTTTTCACTTGTCCATAAAAATTGTGAGCCTCCTTTTATAAAAGTCATGTTATCATGAATCTCTACATACCACTTACTTTCTTCTTTCAACAACAAAGAGGTAGATTGCGCTTTCGTATCTACTTTTAATAATTCCAAGTCATTCTGCAAGCGATTCATTGTGAAAACAATAAGATCACGTGGCTCAGGTGTCCACTTGATTCGCGGAATATATTCTATCGACTTATTTAAGTTTACATCAAACGTGTTAGCACTTTTTAAATCATACACATGCACACTTACTTCACTGTTTTTCTCACCTACTTTTGGGTATTTAAAGGTGTAGTAATCTGGATACAACAAATTGTGATATCCCGTCATTGTAAACTCTTTAACTGCAGATTCATCAAATTTTATAAATGCAATTTTGGACCCATCCGCATTCCATTCAAACGCTCTTGTAAAACCGAATTCCTCTTCATAAACCCAGTCTGCCATTCCATTGATAATCTCATTGAAGACTCCGTCATTTGTCACTTGTACAGTTTTGCCCGACGCTAAATCTTTATAATATAAATTGTTCGAGAATACGAATGCAACTTTGGTTCCATCCGGTGAAAACTCAGCATTACTGATTAATCCTTCTTTGAAAACTGGCGTCTTTTTTCTTGTGTCCAAATCTAGCACCGTATACATCGCTTTGGACGAACGTCGATAAATTTGCTCGCTTTCAGTCTTGATCAACATGCTCTTTTCATCCGGAGAAAAACTATAAGAGTTCATTCCTTCTTGCGTATAAATGTCTTCTAAAAAGTCACCTGAAACTAAATCGTATTTTTTCACTGAACCTTTAACCAAGCGCGTATAATGCTTTCCGTCTTTTAGAAAATTAAAACCTGGTACTGACTGTGCGTAAAAGGTGTAATTTGTCCATATGTCCTCAAGCGTGATTTCTTTGGGCCCCTGAGCCTCTACCGAATGGAAGCCCACAATCGACAAAAACGCAATAATTGCTAGTAAACTCTTCATATTTTATGTTTTATCAACCCACAAGATACTAAGTTTGGAAAAACCATTCCATAGACAATGTTATCTTTACAGACATGAATAAGATTTTTTTTCTTTTTGTCTCCTGTTTTGCTTTATTTATTAGCTGTGGGTCGGAGCCCAAAGCGGATAAATTGGTTTCCATGCCCACTTCAGTGCATGAAACGCATGCAGACCGTTATCAGGTGGGAATTCTCATAATGGATGGCGTTTACAATACCGAATTGACCGCACCTTTTGACATTTTTCAGCATACCCAATATCGTGAAGGAATCAAACAAATGGATGTGTTTATGATTGCTGAAGAAATGAAAGCAATAACGACATTTGAAGGAATTCGTATTATGCCCGACTATGCTTTTACAACGAATCATCCTACGATTGATATTCTTGTTGTTCCTAGTGCAGAGCATCATCTTGATACAGATCTTGACAATGAAAAAATGATTAATTGGATTGCAGAAACAGGCAAAAAAGCTGAATTTGTGACTTCGCATTGTGATGGTGCATTCGTATTGGCTAAGGCAGGATTGCTGGACGATGTTGCAAGTACCACATTCCCATCCGACATCGGAGCTTACAAGAAAATGTTCCCTCATTTGGACGTAAGAGACTCCGTTTTATTCGTGCACGATGACAAGTATATAACATCAGCAGGAGGCGCAAAATCATTCGAAGCGGCACTATATTTATGTGAATATTTATATGGTGATTCCATAGCAAGAAGTTTGGCAGGAGGATTAGTGATAGATTGGAAACTAAGTGAAGTTCCTCATGTTATAATATCGAAATAAGTATTGGTTTTGAAGGGAAAAATATTTTATAGATATCCAGGGCTTTCGCCCAAAGTTTGTACATTGGGCAAAGGAGAAGATCGTTTTTATATATGTCCATTTGGAGAGAAAGAACCTACTATTTTTTCAGGAAGTATAAGTGCATATGAAGGCCAGTCCTGTGAAGTTTACTCATCAGATGCTACACCTTTTTGTAGTTCAAAAGAGGAATATCTTTCACAGTTTCAAAAATACTTAAGCGCATTTAAAGAGAAAGGAATTTCCAAAGCTATTCTCAGTCGAATAGAATCTAAAGACCTTAGAAAGGTTGATCTGAATGGATTGTTTGAAGTAATGTGCTCCATGTATCCATCAGCTTTTTGTTATGTATTTTCTATTGAAGGAATAGGAGTGTGGGCAGGTGCAAGTCCTGAAATATTGTTGAGCTATGAGAAGGACGTAATTGCAACCGTAGCCTTAGCAGGGACTAAATACACTGCAGACAAAGAAGTGTGGACCGAGAAAGAGCATGTTGAACACCGTTTAGTAGAAGATTATATTAAAATGCTTGGAACAGATAAGACACCTTTGGAGGAAGAAACAAAACCAACTATTATAAAAGCAGGAAGTCTCTATCATCTTAAAAGCACGTTTAAGTTTAAAGCAGAAAAGCAACATGTCAGTGATTTCTTATCTCGCATTCATCCTACACCCGCCATATGTGGATTACCGTTTGAAAAGAGTAAACAATTAATTCTCGATATCGAGAAACATGATAGATCCTATTATTGCGGATACCTCGGAGTTGTTGATCATAAAAGTGATGCATTCAAAATGTATGTTAATATACGATGTATGCAAGTCATCGATAATAAAGCATTTCTGTATATAGGTGGAGGAATAACAAAAGATTCACAAGGAGAAATGGAGTGGGAAGAAACGGTAAAGAAAAGTGAAACGATGGGAAAAGTTTGGGGAAATAAAAACACCTAATAAAATCCAGAAAAAAGACCGGAAAAAGAAAAGTTATTTGCATAAAAAAGGGGGATAACCCACACGTAACATTTAAACTCAAATTATACATT
>CAZMKA010000097.1:5661-14160 GCA_964566605.1 uncultured Saprospiraceae bacterium
ACAGGAGAAGGATAAGTTATTGCATAAAAAAAGGGGATAACCCACACGTAACATTAAACATTTCTTTTGTTCACGAGAAATCTCAACTATGTGGGTTAAAGCCCGATACGTAAAGTTACTTATTTATTTTAACTTTGTTGTATAAAATCAATTTAGTTTAGAAGATAGTATTGTTATTTCATTTTTTTCAATTCTTCTAAGTAAGTTCGCTTTTCTTTGGCAAATTTTGTTTCGTCCATAATCTCTACTAAAACCAACACTCTCAATCCAGAATTTGGAATATTTCTCTCGTATTTAACCATTCCTATTCCGTCTGCATAATAGCTAATTTGTTTAAATTGATATTTGTCGTTTTGGTCGATGGCGTTGACATAATAGGAATCAACAAATTTGATTGCTTTCACATCTTCTTCCATGATTTCAAGATCAACGAATCCTAAGTCTTTTCTCGTTTTAGTAAGTTCAAATCTGCCAAATTTATTAACGTAATTTACGGAAAAGGCGTATTCGTTTTTTCGATCCCACATGAACACAGCATCGTCAATAGTCTCTGATTTGATTTCTTTCCACGAGCCGTCTTTCTTTTTCTCATAGTCGATATAGCTTAATAACTTGGCACCTTCCTCGTCATATTGTTCATACATTGTGTTGTACTTTGTAAAATCTGCATTGTAAGAATGTGTAATGATCGAGTTTTCATACGGATCTGTAATTACTTCCCAATATTCTGAAAATTCGGGATCAGTAGGATTTACGTATTTGAAGATCTTTGTATCTCCGTCTTGATGGATAGGGAAGTAGTAAGATTTAATATTCAGTGGTGCACAAGTGCTTGCCAATATTGAGGTCAATAGCAATGAGAAAAGAAAGTAGGTGTTTCGCATTTTAAAATTGGGTTTGACTCAAAAATAATGAATTTAAGCTTTTTGAATTATGTTATACTAATTTAACCTTTTGATGGTTTTGGGTTTAAGCCCAAAGTTTTTACAAAAAATATTGATGTGATGTATGTATGATAGGTGTTACAGGATTTAGTAACACTAAATTTTTCATAATAAACAAAGTTGAGATTCCTGTGAAATCTATCCATTGAAAACTTGTGTTCTGTAATTAATCAG
This sequence comes from uncultured Saprospiraceae bacterium, assembly GCA_964566605.1. Taxonomy (GTDB): domain Bacteria; phylum Bacteroidota; class Bacteroidia; order Chitinophagales; family Saprospiraceae; genus JAHDFB01. Next base: position 6,780 of record CAZMKA010000097.1, read on the forward strand.
GTCAGTTAACAGGTGTTTTTGAGCTTGATTCCAAAATGCTTTGTGACAAAAAATATTACTGTGACACTTGTATAATGGGCATTACAAGATTTAGTAACACTAAATTTTTAAAAAAAGGTATAAAAAAAGAGCCTTGCAAAACAAGGCTCTAAACATTCATTATCTCAAATACTACTAGTCTATTTCTATTCTAGTTAATCTTGTAGCTGAAACCATCAGCTAATGTTATTTTTTTTATTCTTATGGGGCTTTCTTGCATGCTATACTGACGCGAGAGTTTGTTGATGACATACATCAATCTCTTCCTCATTGTAATGGGGCTCTTAATTACTAATCTCACTTTTTCATTATAATTTATCATACACTTCTATTGACGGGTTCTAAAATAAAATACCACATGTTTTATGTCAATATTACTTCATAAGCTTTTCTCTATTTACTATTTAACATATGTAATAGAGAAAAGCGTGCCAAAATGCATTGCTTTGACATATTTTTAACAAAAAAGTAAGTTTGCTAATTGCGAACAGATTATTTAGCCATTTCTAGAATATAGGCTCTTAGATCTTCTAGTTGTTGATTGCTCATCTTTTCTAAGGTATAATGAGGCATATAAGCTTTTTTACCACCCATCGGTTTGGTACCATATCTATTGACATGATAAATGGACCTTTGATCGTAGATTTTCATTCGATTTTTAAGTTGTCTAAAGGTTAGTTTTTCATTATCCAATTCATAATAACTGTAATCATTTTTCATGTGACAGTGTAGACAACCATTTTCGAATATTAACTTTCCATTTTCAGGGACACCCGTGATTTCTTCAAAGCCCTTTTTGTAATTTTCTGGAGGATTAGCAAATGTCGCAGGTGCATGATCCAAGTATTTGCTTTCAAGAAGTTTTTTCGCTTCTTCCTCTTTTTGACCTTCGAAAATTGCGGATTCGAGCATATCAAGTTCTTCCATTGTAAATACAAAGTCTCCTATTTTAAGATCAATATCCCATAAATACATTAAAATAGATTCTATTTCCCATGGTTGTAAGGGACGTCCTTGACTACATTCTACTGCGCATAGTTGAATTGCTTCTCTTATATTATTTCTTGCTTTAAAAACGGCATCTCCATATTTCTTTTCATAATCTCCATTATAAAAACTCACTCTATTAATTATACCATAGAGCGGAGATCCTTGTAAAAAGGGTAAGCCTTTTTCATTCGTGTATTCTAGTCTTTCTTGTGGATCTTCAATGTTCAAGTATGCGGATTCTTTTTCTACATTGTGGCAAGATGTACATACAAAATGCTTGGATTGGCGTTTTGTGAAGTTACCATCAAGTCCTTTTGAATTACCATATTTTACGATGTTTTCGCCTATCTCTTTATTTGCTCCAGGCAATACCATGTCAGGAGTATTCGGAGATTTTTCAGCGCCAAGTTGTTCAAGAACTTTTTGGACTTGCATCTCCTCTAGACTTATTACTTCGTCATTTTGGGCCCCGACCCAATACATCATACCTACAATAGAAAGAAAAGTGAAATATTTAATCATAGCTTATAATACAGTAAATTTTCTAGCAATTGTAAACCCAAATCTGAATTGCCCTTCAGGCCAACTAGAGAAGGAGTATGGAATATAATCTGTTTCAGATATGCCGCGAGCATTCGTTAAATTAACTTGAAAAACGTGGCCCCCTCCCGTTTCAAATTCTAATCCCACACTTAAAGGGAAAAAGTACTTTTCAGGAGTTTCTCTATTTTCTACTAAAATAGGATAGGTTCCATCAAAAATAAAAGCTGTGACTTTTGATAATCGAATTCTAGTACTCAAGCCAATACTAATGATATCGTTTTGGTCGTAGTCATAAACAATATCTCTATAGGTGTAATTAAGATTAAGTTGTGCTGAAAGTCTAGAGTTAAATCTTCTAGCGACCATCAACTGAGAATGATAAGCGAGTCGGTTAGAAAAGTTAGGAAAAAAGGAAAGAACTCCATCAGTAGTGCTTTTTTTCATAGTGGAAATATTTGCTACCCCAAGAACAGTAATAGATAAAGGATTCTTTCCATTGTCTTGTTGACGCATTAAACGGAACTTAGCAAACGTATTGACAAGTTGTCTAAGTTCTCCAGTACCTTTGGTTCGGGCGATACCAACGTTTATATTATCATTGATTCCGTAATCAAGACCGATGCTAACATCAGCTGAATTTTCAAGCCCATAAAAATTTTGCCAACCTCCATTGGAACCAGCTAAATCTCCAAATCGATGATAAACACGAAAATCCATTAAACCTTGGTTTATCATTTCTACCGAATGAGAATTGATAACTCTAGTATCATTAAAGGCTTCTTCAGCGAATTCTTGAGCCATTAATTGGCTTACGCCAAAAAATAGTAACATAAAATATATTGATTTCATCATTTTGGATAGTCGTTTTCAGCCCAACAATTAATTAATTCAATTTCCTCTGCAGATAATTCCTGCGGTTTATCGTCGGGGGCATAGGAAGGTGGCATGTCACGAATGGAAAGAACACGTGTAAAAAATTCACCATTATCAATGGAACCTTTTAAGCCTTCATAAGATGTATAAATTCCTGGTGCACTATTCAAGTGGCAGCCACTATAAGCACATGAGCTATTTATAATTTCTGCTATATTGTCTGTGTAATTTAATTCAGGGTCGCAATTTTCTGTACTACCAAAAGGAATTTCAGTGCGCGAACAAGAAAGAATAGTTAAGCTAATGAATATAAAATAAACTTTTTTCATTTCCGGATTTTTAAAACAGCAAACTAAATAGCTATAACAAAAGTAAATATTCCTACTTTTTAAACGAACTCTTGTACTTTTGTGTTAATAAAAATGTAGACCATTTTTTTGCAGCAGCAAAATATGGAATTTTTAGACAACTAGAAAATTTAATTATATATGTATCCAGTAGAACTAACAACACCAATGTCAAAAGAGTTAACTGATTTTGGTTTTGATTCTTTAGCGACAGTTGAAGATGTAGTTAATAAGCTTGAAAATCAAGAAGGTACTTCTTTACTAGTAGTAAATTCCATTTGTGGATGTGCTGCAGGAAATGCAAGGCCAGGAGTTAAAATGTCACTTGACGGAGAGAAAAAACCAAATAATTTATATACGGTATTTGCTGGTGTAGATAAGGAAGCAACTTCAAAAGCAAGAGAATATTTATTGCCTTATCCTCCTTCATCACCTTCAGTTGCTCTTTTCAAAGATGGAAAATTGGTACACATGGTAGAAAGACATCACATCGAAGGAAGTAATGCAGAAACAATAAGTGCACACTTGAAAAAAGTATATGATCATTTCTGTTAGGAAATCGTATCAAATGAGTATAAAATACATTAAGAGCTGTCCACACGGATGGCTCTTTTTTTAGTAGCTCTACCAAATAGAATGGTAAGGAAAACTTTCGAAAAACTAGTATTTTAGAATATGCCTAATACAGATTGCGCTTTTTAACCGCATTATAGGGTTCAATCTGTATAAAATGATGAAAGCTTATATAAAGACCGGAGCAAGCCACTTCATCGCTTCCCCTTCGCTCATCCCTTTGCGCTCCGCATAATCAACCACTTGATCTTTTCGAATCTTCCCTAGTCCGAAATACTTCGACTCTGGATGAGCAAAGTACCATCCACTTACTGATGCCGCTGGGTACATTGCATAACTTTCAGTCAACTTGATTTTATCCACTCCCAATAATTCAAACAAACTCCCTTTTTCGCTGTGTTCAGGACACGCAGGATAACCAGGAGCAGGCCTTATTCCTCTATATTTTTCTTTTATAAAAGCCGTATTATCTAAATTCTCATCTGCAGCATAAGCCCATATTTCTTTTCGAATTTTCATATGAGTATATTCGGCCAATGCTTCGGCTAATCGATCTGCAAGTGCTTTTAGTAATATCGCATTATAATCGTCATGAGCTTCTTCGTATTGCTTGACATGTTTTTCAATTCCTATTCCCGCTGTTACTGCAAAAGCTCCCACATAATCTACCTTTCCGCTGTCAGCTGGTGCAACGAAATCACTCAAACAAAAATTCGTATTGGATCTCGCCTTTTTACGTTGTTGTCTTAGATGATGTAATCGCTTCATCTCTTGTCCTTTCTCGTCATATAAGATGATGTCATCACCCTCGCTATTACAAGGAAATAAACCATAATACACTTCTCCACGTAACCATTTCTCATCGAAAATTCTTCGTAACATCGATTGCGCATCGTTAAACAACTTTTGGGCCTCCGAGCCCACAACTTTATCGTCCAAAATAGCAGGATATTTTCCCGCTAATTGCCAACTCATAAAAAACGGTGTCCAGTCGATATATTCCTCCAGCAATTGCAAATCGAAATCCTCTATTCTCCCTATTCCTGTTTGTTGTGGAACAGGCACTTCGTATGCATTCCAATCCAATTGGATTTTATTCTTTCTCGCTTCCTTCAAGCTTACATACATCGAATCCACATTCTTATTTCCTTGTTGCTCACGCATACGAGCTAAGTCTGCTTTAACATCTATGATGTAGTTGTTTTTCGCATCTTTATCTTCTTGTAATAATTCACTTACCACACCGACACTTCTTGAAGCATCCAAGACATGCACCACAACGCCACTATATTCAGGATCAATTTTTACTGCTGTATGTGCACGGGAAGTGGTCGCACCACCAATTAATAAAGGCGTTGTCATTCCTCTACTTTCCATTTCGGCAGCAACATAAACCATCTCGTCCAATGAAGGGGTAATTAAACCACTAAGCCCTACAATATCTACATTTTGTTTCTGAGCAGTATCAAGAATTTTGGACATTGGAACCATGACTCCAAGGTCAATGATTTCATAATTATTACATGCTAAGACTACTCCTACAATGTTCTTTCCTATATCATGAACATCACCTTTTACAGTTGCAAGAAGTATTTTACCATTACTCGTAGATTCACCTTCTTTTTTGTCATCCTCTATATATGGCTCAAGATAAGCCACAGCTTTCTTCATCACACGTGCACTCTTCACAACTTGAGGCAGGAACATTTTACCTGCACCAAACAAGTCTCCTACTACATTCATCCCATCCATCAATGGCCCTTCTATAACTTCTATAGGTCGAGATTTTTGTTTTCTGATTTCTTCTGTATCGTCGATAATAAACTCAGTAATACCATTGACTAGCGCATATTCTATTCTTTTTTCAACAGAAGTTTTTCGCCATTCAAGATTTTTTTCACGTTTCTTTCCTCCGCTTGAATGTTCATTGGCATAATTAACTAACTCTTCTGTAGCTGATTCTTTTCTATTGAAAAGCACATCTTCTACAAGTGTCAATAAATCTTTGGGTAATTGTTCGTAGACTTCGATCATTCCAGCATTGACAATTCCCATGTCCATCCCTGCGCCTATGGCATGATACAAGAAACTTGTGTGCATAGCTTCACGTACAAGATTGTTTCCACGGAATGAGAATGATATATTACTTACACCACCTGAAACTTTTGCTCCAGGACATGTTTCCTTGATGATTCTTGTTGCTTCTATAAAGTTGATTGCGTATTCATTATGCTCTGCTATTCCTGTTGCAACAGCAAAGATATTGGGGTCAAAAATGATGTCATGGGCATCCATTCCCACCTCCTCTGTTAAAATCTTATATGCTCTTTGGCAAATTTCTACTTTGCGTTCTGTTGTGTCTGCTTGTCCGTCTTCATCGAATGCCATTACTATAACGGAAGCTCCATATTTCTTTACTAAGTTTGCTTGTCTTTTGAATTCCTCTATGCCTTCTTTCATTGAGATCGAATTCACGATGGATCTTCCTTGAACACATTGGAGGCCAGCTTCTATGACGTCCCATTTCGATGAGTCAATCATGATAGGCAACTTGGCTACGTCGGGTTCTGCACTGATCATATTCAAGAATTCCACCATTGCTGCTTTACTATCAAGCATTCCTTCATCCATATTTACGTCGATGATTTGTGCACCTCCTTCTACTTGATGACGAGCTACCGAAATAGCTTCTTCATATTTATCTTCTTTGATTAAGCGAGCAAATTTTCGACTACCTGTCACATTTGTTCGTTCTCCAACATTTATGAAATTAAGATTTTCTCTAGCGATAAGTGGCTCCATTCCTGAATACATCGAAATGGCTTCTTTTTTTGTTAAAGCTGGTGGCTGAAAAGATTCACTTATTTCTGCCATCACACGAATATGGTCGGGAGTAGTTCCGCAGCATCCACCGATGATGTGCACAAGATTATCTTCTAGAAAATCTTGTATATATTCACCCATTTCTTCAGCCATTTGATCGTATTCTCCGAATTGATTCGGTAGACCAGCATTTGGATATGCGTGAACGAAAGTGTTACTTATCTTGGAAAGTGAAACAAGGTGTGGTTTTAGTTCTTTTGCACCTAGTGCGCAGTTCAATCCTATTGTAAGTGGTTTAGCGTGTTTGACGGAAATCCAGAATGCTTCGGCTGTTTGACCAGAGAGTGTTCTACCACTGGCATCTGTTATTGTTCCGCTAATCATGACGGGTACACGAAAACCTAATTCTTCGTTGAGTTCTTCGATGGCAAAGATTGCGGCTTTTGCATTTAGTGTGTCGAAGATAGTTTCGATAAGGAAGATATCGACACCGCCTTCTTGAAGAGCTTTAGCTTGTTCGAAGTAAGCGTCTTTTAATTCATTGAATGTGATTGCGCGATAAGATGGGTTGTTAACATCAGGTGATAATGAAGCGGTTCTGTTGGTTGGCCCCAAAGCACCCGCCACGAATCTAGGTTTGTGAGGAGTTAGTGCCGTAAATTTATCAGCTGCAGCACGGGCAAGGAGTGCGCTTTGTATATTCATTTCATACACTTCACTTTCCATGTCGTAATCTGCCTGTGAAATGGTATTAGCACTGAAAGTATTCGTTTCCAAAATGTCAGCACCTGCTTTTAAGTATTCCTCATGAATTCCTTGAATCATTTCAGCTTGAGTGATCGATAGTACTTCATTATTTCCTTTGATATCTAAATGATAACCTTTGTATTTATCGCCTCTATATGTTTCTTCACTTGGTCTGTGGCGTTGAATCATTGTCCCCATTGCACCATCAAGAACAAGTATCTTTTTAGCTAATAATTCTTGTAATTCGTTTAAACTGTTCTTGTGTGCCATTAATAATCTCTGTATTGTTCATTAAAGTTAGCTCGTATACCAAGTCCAAAGTAAAAACTATTTAAATTATATTCCTCTTGAATACTATTAGAAATTCGATATTGGAGGTTAAAATCAGCGAAGTAATTTGGAAAAAATTCGTAGTAGACATTAAGTGCAGTCAGACTTACGTTTAC
>CAZMKA010000098.1:0-971 GCA_964566605.1 uncultured Saprospiraceae bacterium
TAAGAAAAAGGTTGATTAAGATTAATTAACTTTCGTACTAAACTAAATGCAAGAGTCTTTCATTAATTTGAAAGGCTCTTTTTTTTGGGCTTAAGCCCAAAAATTTAAAAATATTGGAAAGTTAACATGTTCAACCCTTCAACTATAACAAATAAAGAAATCATGAAAGGTGCTCGTTTCAATCAACATTTTATAATTCTCTTTCAATAAGGATACAGTGGGTGTAATACAGATTGCACCCTATACTAGTGGAAAAACTAAATTTTATCCTTTAATACTCTTCGTCGAAAATGCTCAACAGGGCTAAGGCCATGTATCTGCTTTTCTCCTTGTCTATCTTTGTATAATTACTGAATTTTAACCGCAATTATAAAGCGCAATCTTTATAAAACATTGACATTCAGTTATTGAAAAGATGGTTGATTAACTACTATAAGGCATATAGCCTGTCTAATTATTTGAAAACACTTTTATTTTAAGAAAAATTACACGTTAAGTTTTTTGGTACACGATTTGCACTATAAGAATTGTATGAAGTAAGAATAGAGTTTTAGGCAAACTCGAATTCTGTATAATATTCAGTAAATCAATATCTTATATGAAAAATTGCCAAACAAACGATCCAAGAGTAAAACTTGCAAAAATTGTAAAAAAATGCAATTCGTTGAGTAAATTACTTTTTAGTGTATTATTTTTTACACTTTTTTTTACATCATCTTTTGCACAAACAATTGATGGATGTACAGGTACAGTATTAGACTCAGGTGGAGCAGCTGGTGATTATGCAAATAATGACTTAGTAACTGAAACTTATTGTTCTGATATGGGTAATCAAATCAAATTTACTTTTTCAACTTTCGATGTTGAAGAAAATTTTGATTTTTTATTCATTTATGATGGTGCAGATGATTCTGCTCCTATTATTGGCGTTTACACTAATAGTGATTCTCCAGGAACAGTTGTTTCAACTA
>CAZMKA010000098.1:981-2745 GCA_964566605.1 uncultured Saprospiraceae bacterium
TACTGCGGCCGGTTATGAAGCTGCAATCACTTGCGTTGATGATTGTGATGTTACATTAGATAATGTAGCTGTAACATCTGCAACATGTATGAATACAGATGGAGAAATAACAATTACTGCTAGTGGTGCACAAGGTACTTTAGAGTATTCAATTGATGGAGGCTTGAATTTTGGAACAGCTTCAACTTTTAGTGGACTTAGTGCGGGTAAATATGTTGTGTTAGCAAGATATGACGATGGAACATGTGAAACAGTACAAGAAGTAGTTCTTGTTGGTTCAGGTTGTATTGAAATATGTGGAAACGGAATAGATGATGATATGGATGGTGATACAGACATGGTCGGTTGTGAAAATACAATCGTTGGCTGTTCTGGTACATTTACTGATGATAATACATTTGGAGATAACTATGACTTTAATCAAGATACAATCTATACTTTTTGTTCTGATAATGGAGGAAACATAGAAATGACTTTTACTTTATTCGAATTAAGTCAACAACCTCCTGCAGATACTTTATACGTTTATGACGGTGCAACTACTGATGCGCCTTTAATTGGTGCTTATTTTGGTCAGAGTGGAGCTTTAAACGAAGAATTTAGATCACGTTCTTTCTATAAGAGTTCTGGAACTTGTTTGACATTCCGTTTTGTTTCAGGTGCATTTGGTACATTAGCTGGTTGGGAAGCATTTTATACATGTACGGATCCAGTTACTAGTTTTGGAACAGAAATATGTGGAAATGGATTAGATGATGATGGTGATGGTATGATTGATGATCAAGATCCAGACTGTCCAGCTGCTTTACTTGACGTAACATGTCAGCAAGGATTTGAATATTTTATTCCTCCAGTATGGGAAATGTCTGGAACAGCTTCAGATTATTCAACACCTACTTTACTTAGTTTAAGTACATCTTTCCCTGAGGCGAACGTAACACTTTCTACAGGAGACGGTTCGTATACAGAAAGTATAGTTCTTACTGCAGGAACTGCAGATACTTTAAATTTAAATGGAACATTATCTGTCTTAAAAACACAGAATAATAATACAATTGAAACAGATAGAGGTTTAATCGTAACGAGTGATTTCCCTATTCAAATTCTTCAAATTCTTGATGCTAATCTAAACAAAAACCTTATTACAATTAAAGGTAGAGAAGCACAAGGAACAAGTTTTAGAGTTGGCTCACAAACTAGAACTTTAATCCAATCCACTTTAGGTATGGCTAGAGAGGAGCACCACTTTATCTCTGTTATGGCAATAGAAGATAATACTAATATTACAATAACATCTGATAGAATTATTGAAGGAGCAACTTCTCCTATTAATATTACACTATCAAGAGGAGAATCATACTTAGTAATTAATGATGAATTTAATGTTAGTTTAACTGGATCATTAGTTACTTCAGATAAAAATATAGTTGTTACAAGTGGATCTCAACATACATCAGCAAGTGGTGTAACTGAAGATGATGGTGGAGTTGACCAAATTGTTCCTGCAAGAAGTGTAGGTACTGAGTATGTTCTTGTAAGAGGTGACGTCTTCGCTGCTCAAGATTATGGAATTGTAGTTGCAACAGAAAATAATACAACTGTAAGTGTTGATGGGGTAGTTGTAGCTACCTTAAATGCAGGAGAATTTACAGAAGTAGATGCTGTAGGAACTCTTGGAACAGGTACTGTAATTACGAGTTCTAAACCAATTTATGTTTATCACATATCTGGATTAAGTTTAGGAGAAGTTGGTATGGCACTATT
>CAZMKA010000098.1:2755-11267 GCA_964566605.1 uncultured Saprospiraceae bacterium
TAGCACCAATTGGTGAGTGTAGAGGAGATCGTTCAGCTTTATTTACTAGAGCGGATGCAGGAGCAATGGTTCCTGATGAATATGCAGTAAATATTGTAATAGAAGATGTAGGTCTTACGAGTTTAACTTTAAATGGGGTACTTGTATCAACATTGCCAAACTCTACAGTTACTCCTATTCTAGGATTACCTGGTTTTTCTACAGTAACAATAAGAGATGGAGATATTGCAAATGATAATTTAATTGAAAGTGCATCTTTCTTTAATGCATCTTTATTAATTGGTAACCCTGTCAATACTGGTGCTTTTGGTGCAATAACAAGTTTTAACGAAAAAGTAAATATACTTGATCCTGTTCAAAATCAATCTGTAGAATTCTATGTACTTGATACAATTTGTCAAGGTGAATTTTTAGATCATACACTAAATGTACTTTCTTGTGGTATGACTGATAAAATCAGAAGCATTGAACAAGGTATGCTAGGAACTACTACCGTAACTGGAGATTTAAGTTTACAATATACTTCAAATGGAACTTCTGGAGAAGATGTAATTTCTGTAACTGTAATTAACGAATTTGGTATTCAATCAACGGTTTGTATTGGAATCTTAGTAGACTCAGTTTTCGCAGAATTTAATCCGAATGATACCATTGCATGTAGTACTGAAACTCTTACTATTGGGTTAGATACTATTAATGGTGTAGCTCCATTCTCTTATGTTTGGTCAAATGGGGATGTTGGTCCCTCAATTGACGTTACGCCAGGCATGACAACTACATATAGTATAACGGTTACAGATTCTAGAGGTTGTTTTGGAATTGATACGTTAAGAGTAGAAGTTCAACCTACAATAGATTCAGATGCAGGACTAGATCAAAGTATTTGTTCAAGTGATATAGCAATTTTAGATGCAACTTTACCAGCGGCTACAACAGGTATGTGGACTGGGGGAGCTGGTATTTTCTCTGATCCTACGAGCCCTACTTCAACTTATACTCCTGCAGTAACTGAAGATAGTACTATTTTAGAACTTTACTGGGAATTATCTGGTGGAATGGGTTCTATGTGTTTTGATGGTACGGATACTATGGAATTAACAATTACTCCTTCACTAACTGTTGAAGCAGGAGATGAGTCATATGTTTGTGAAGCTGGTGAATTTGATTTATCTACATTAAATTCTCAAATTAATACAACGGCTCCAGTAACTGCATTTTATACGAGTTCTGGTGATGGAACATTCTTGCCAGGAGGTTTACCTTCTGGAGAATTTGGAGTAGCTACTGATTATGTACCAGGTGTAAATGATATTGCAGCAGGTCAAGTGATCTTAACACTTTCAACTGCACCAAGTACTGATCCTTGTGCTGCAGGTAGTGATGATGTAATACTAAATGTTCAATCAACTCCTACATTAGTTTGTAATGATAACCTTAATATTTCTGTAAATAGTGATTGTGAAGTTACTTTAAATGCAGACATGTTAATAGAAGATCCTATAGAACCTGAAGATTTTTATATTATAAGTTTAAAAGATCAATTTGGTAATGTAATTCCTACTATGACACTTAATAGTGCATACATTGGTCAAACAATCGAATATTCTGTAGAATATGAATGTGGTGGAAATAGCTGTTGGGGATACATCACTATCGAAGATAAGCAAATTCCAGATCTGGAACCAGGTTCTTCAATTGTAGATTGTAGAGCTGATACAGCACCTACGACTTCAACTTTACCAATTCCTGCAGGTGTTACAGCTTTCCAAAGTGGAGATGTGTTCTTCCTTGAAAACTTTGATCAATGTAGTAATGTTACTTTGTCTTATGAAGATGATGTAGTTGATAATGGTTGTAGTGCAGATTTTGAAACAACAATTTTCAGAACATATACAGCAACTGATGCTGCTGGAAATTCTACAACAGCTGTAGATACAATTTTTATAGAAAGAATTACTCTTGCGGATGTTGAATTACCAAGAAACTATGATGATATAGATTTACCATCATTATCTTGTAGTGCAGATTTTGAAAGATTAGATAATGGAAACCCTGCTCCTAGTGTAACGGGTTCTCCCGATCCAGGATTATGTAGTAAATTCGAATCAACTTATACTGATTTAGAATTTGAAATGTGTGGTGGTACTTTTAAAGTAGTAAGAGAATGGATAATTTATGACTGGTGTACAAGTGAGTCAATTGAATTCTTCCAAACAATAAAGATTACTGACCAAATGGCTCCAACAGCTAGTTGTCCAGGAGATGTTACGGTATCCGCTGATGATAATGCTTGTGCTAGTGGTATTGTAATATTGCAACAACCTGAAGCAGAAGATAACTGTAGTTCAGTTACTATTGATGCTAAAGTGACTGATGCTGATGGAAATAATATCCTTGTAAGTTCTCAAGGTGGTAACTTGTTCGTAGCTGATTTACCTCTAGGTGTTTCAACAGTTCAATTTACAATCACTGATGAGTGTGGATTAGAAAATGAAGCTTGTTCATATGAAATTACAGTATTAGATAACGTGCCTCCTACACCTGTATGTGAATCTTTCACTAAAGTGTCTGTGAATAATGTAGGAACTGCTAGAGTTTACGCTATATCTCTTGATGATGGCTCACATGATAACTGTGAAATCGAAAGTATTGAAGTAGCGAAAATGAGCGATGCATGTGGATTTGGAACAAATGTATATGGTGACTTTGTTGATTTCTGTTGTAATGAAATAGGAAGTCCTGTAATGGTTGCTTTGAGAGTAACAGATATCTACGGAAATGAAAACTTCTGTATGGTTGAAGTTGAATTAGAAGATAAAATATCTCCTTTAATTGAAGCTCCTGCTGACCGTACAATTTCTTGTACAACTGATTTTGATGAAGAAGATCTTAGTGAATTCGGTATAGTTGCAACTTCTTCAACTTCTCAAGGAGCTGGTGATGGAATTGCTTACGATAACTGTGATGTAACTGTAACTGAACAAGTACAGATAGATATTGATTGTGGTGTTGGTGAAATCAGAAGAACATTTACTGCTGAAGATGGATTCGGTCTTAAAATGAGTGATATTCAAATTATCACAGTTACAAACTTCGATCCTTTCAATGCTGGTGATATATCTTATCCATCAAACCAAGTACAAAATGGATGTATGAATCTTAACACTGACCCATCAGTAACAGGATTCCCTACAATAAACAATGAGGCTTGTGCTTCAATTGTTATGGATTACGAAGACAAAACTTTTGAAACTGTTGATTCTGCATGTGTACTTATCGTACGTACTTGGAAAGTAATAGACATGTGTCAATTCAATGCGAATACTGGTGAAGGATATTTCGAAGGAACTCAAACAATCAAGTTAAACAACTTTGTTGCTCCTACGATTATGTCTTCTTGTCAAGATACTGTAATATGTACTTATGGTGAATGTGGAGGAAATGTATTCCTTAGTATTCTAGCAGAAGATGATTGTACAGATCAAGAATTATTGAATTATAACTATTACATTGATACTGATGGTGACGGTAATGCTGATTTGGCTGGTTCTAATAAACAATTTACTAGAAACCTTGATGTAGGATTCTACACTGTAAGATGGACAGTTGAAGATTTATGTGGAAACATGTCTGAATGTACTCAAAACTTTGAAGTTGCTGATTGTAAGAATCCTACTCCATATTGTCTAGGAGGTGTTGCAACTGCATTGATGAATAATGTAGGTGAAGTATCTGTTGATGCTAACTCATTTGATGTGGGAAGTTTTGATAACTGTACGGCTCAGGAAGATCTTATTTTCTCTTGGTCTTCAAACACGTCTGAAACATCATTATTATTCACATGTGATTCGATTACAAATGGAGTTGTAGCAACTTTTGAAAGACAACTTTGGGTAACGGATGAAGCAGGTAACCAAGATTTCTGTGTTGTTCAAATCAAAGTTCAAGATAACTTCGATGTATGTGATAATGCTGGATCTTTAACAATAGGAGGTGCTGTATATAATGCTGAAGATGAGAAAGTAGAAGGAACTGATGTTTATTTATCAAGTGACTTCCCTGAAGCAAATGGAGCAGCTTTTGATACAGATGGAACTTATTCATTTACTTCACTTCCTACAGGTGTGAATTACATAATAGAAGCTTATAAAAATGATGATATGTTGAACGGTATTACGGTTCTTGATATCGTACTTATCCAAAAGCATATCTTAGGATTACAAACTTTTGATACGCCTTATAAGTATATTGCAGCTGATGTAAATGATAATGGAAAAGTTAATGGTGTAGATATCGTCCAGATAAGAAAAGGACTTCTTAACTATTACACTGAATTTCCTGATAATACTAGTTGGAAGTTTGTTGATAAATCATTTAATTTCGATGAAAATGATATCTTCAACTATCCAGAGTCTGTAGTTCTTGATGAACTAGTTGAGGATGTACTTGATGCGGATTTAAGAGCTGTAAAAGTAGGAGATATTAACCAATCAGCTTCTGTTGACGGTTTCACAGAGACATCTGTTGATACAAGAGAAATGTTAACTTATACATTCTCTATCCAAAAGGTTGGTGATAAATTAGCTTTCATTGCAGATGAAAACATGAACTTAACAGGTTTCCAATTGGAAATTAATGCTGGAAATGCAACTGTATTAGGTATCGAGAATGGAACACTTCAATTAAATGAAGCACAATTCCGTACAACTGAAAATACAGTGAGAATTGCTTATCACAACTTAAGTACTGATGAGTTAAGAGCAGGTGATATCTTATTCTACTTGTCAACTGATAATGCTGATTTAGCTTACAACACAATTGCAGTAAACGAAGTAAACTTATATCCTGAATTATATAATGCTGATCTTGAAGTTTTCGAATTATCGATCAAAGGACGCGAAAGTATTGCTAAAGATTCACCTTTTGTTTTACACCAAAACAATCCGAATCCTTTCCAGCAATCAACTATAATTACTTGGGATATGCCGAATACTGAAGTTATAGAACTTGAAATAAGAGATAACAGTGGTAGAGTAGTATTGAATAAATCAATCACTTCTCATAAAGGAGAGAATGTATTGGAAATCGATGCATCAACTCTATCTTCAACTGGAATTTATTTCTACACGATAAAGAGTACTTATGGTTCATCTACTAAGAAGATGATTTTCATGAATTAAGAACAAGATTTTATGTTTACAGGATAGGCGCGTCGCGAAAGTGATGCGCCTTTTTTGTTTTGGGCTTGAGCCCAAAATAAATGACAATTTGAATTAATTTACTGATAAATAGTAGATTTTTGTAAACTATGTAAACTATGTAAGCTATTACTACTGAATGTTAATACTAAAATTTTAAGTATTATTCACATTTTATTTATTTGGGTTGGGACCCAAAATGTAATTATTGTGAGTGATTTGTTTATGGCTTTAACGATAAATAGTCATTTCATGGTTGCGCAAATCTAAATTTTACATTAAATTGGTGTTACACCAACTTTACCTCATGAAAAGGTTTGCACAAAATGCATTTCGTTATTTAGCAGTAATTCTTCTATTATTGTCTGCTTCTCATGTGCATGCTCAGCAATTCCCTATCTCTGTTAATACAATTCTTAGTACGCCAGCTTTACCTTATTTAGAGGATTTTATTGAAGAGAATAGTACAGCTTTGATGACTTCAATTACATTGAATGACCCAAGCACTCAATCTTTCGATGTAGGATTGCGATTGACAATAAGCGGACAAGGAATTACAATAACTTCTGATCCTATGTATTTTGGGGAAGTTTATACACTAACCCAAGGAGTCCCAACCATTCTTACTGGCTTCGAATTATCCGACTATTTCGATGTTGATCATCTATTATTTAGCGGAATTACAAAACAGCAATACCTTACCCAAGGCCGTTTGCCGGAAGGTTTATATTCTATCTGTTTTGAGGCATATGATATTAATAATCCTACGTCTTTACCTGTCAGTAATTCAGGTTGTGGAGTAGGAGTGATAGAGGAATATGAACCTCCTATATTTATTAGCCTTTTGGGCGAAAGCCCATACATCCCTTCCCAAAACTATATTTTCAGCTGGCAGCCCCTACATCCAGGAAATTTCAATGTTGAATATTATATAGAAATATGGGAAAAGATAGACGGTATTTCCGACGCTGATCTTATCATAAATGAAACACCGTATGCTCAATTTGAGGTAACTAATCTTACGAGTTATGTATACAGTTTAGTTGACCCTCTTTTACAGCCAGAATTGGAATACTTGGCGCGAATTCAGGTAGTAGATCCTACTGGCCAGTATCTATTCAAAAACAATGGATACGGCGAGCCAATCAATTTTTCTTTAAGTGAAGAATGTATTCCTGGAGAACCTTGTGACGATGGAAATCCTTGTACTGAATTCGATGTTTATGGTGGATATTGTGAATGTGTAGGTGTTGAAATACCTAATTGTGATGGAGAGAATCCACCTTGTGGTTTAAGTTCGCCGCCAGTTGTACAACTTGCTGAAGACATAGAGGATGCGCGATTTGTGGCTAATTGGAGTGGGGAAACAGCGTGTTTTGATTATGTATTATTGGAATGGGCGCGGGATGAGGATTATGTGGAAGAATACGAGTCTGTAATTATTGAAACAGTCGATCAATTCTCGTTTGCAGTGGAAAATGTGGATCTAGTTGCGGGAGATTATTTTTATAGACTTAGTGGATTTGTTGGGCAAGAAAGTAGCGGGTATTCTGAGGATATGTTGGTTTCAATGAATCGATGTAAATCCTTATCAGCAGAGGTAATGGATTATGCTTGTGGAATATTGGACAGTACATTATTGAGCCAAGCACCATTATTAACGAATCTTGATAAAGGAGCCAAAGTTTATGCTTCGGATTGGTTGGTTGAAATTACAGAAGTAAGTGGTTCTGGAATATTTAGTGGAAGGGCAAAGGTCACGAATGATGTCTTACCTCAAGCACAGATAAATCTAGTTTTCAATAATATTGCCGTTAATCAGGATTGCCAAATGGTTGATGGATTCATGGAGATTGAGGGATTCGGTCTTGCATTGATTAGTCCTGAAATATCCGCTATGCTTGATTCTCTTATAGCAACAATAGACATGGCCCTTGATGCACTTGATGTGTATGAAGCATTAGTTGGTGGTGTAAATGATATCCTAAACGAGACAGAAGGAATAAACGATTATCTGTCGGATGAATGGGACTTGACGGATGGAGTGGGTGATATATGGGATGAATATCCATATTTAGACGAGGATGTTGTTAATGGAGTTCAAGATGCATTGGATTGTTTCTTGGGCGGAGTAATAAATTTGGATACGTGTATGGCGCAGCTTCAAGAAGCCTTGGATGAATTACAAGATGCCATAGAAGATCAATACAATAGCACCTATCAAGTCAAGTTTTTCGAAGAACAAAACGGAGTTTATGGATACGACGTTTATGCATATCCAGAGATGCAAGAATTTTATGATGAGATTATCATTGCAGGCCAACCATATAGAATTCCTTGGGTAATGGTCCCCAGCACAGGAAATGGGAATAGGGATTTGATTGCAAAAAAGATGAATGAAGGTAAATTGGGTAATGAGACAAAAATCGAAAACACTTTACCACCTCCAGTAGAATTAGCAAAGCAACCCACGGATGATGAAACAGAAGTTGAAATCAACTTTGGGGGAAACCCACATGAAGATATTCATCCTTTATACGCCTATGAAACTCAGGGAGATTCTATGAAAATCGCTGGAAAAGCGAATGTAATCAGTTATGATAAATTACCATTGAAGGTATGTATTGTAAATGTTGAAGGTGTTAGTTATCCAGAAGTAAATTGGAAAGAAAAACTAGATTCAATTTTTGGTGTAGCTAATGTAGAAATAGAGCTTATTGCACCGATGTCGATAAATGCGAATCCAGTGATTAGTGATAATTCAGGGTCTGGCTTATTTTCGAATTACACAAGCGAGATGCAAGATGTAATAGGTGAAATATCGGAAGTTGCTGATGAAGTGTATTATATCATTATGATGGAAAGTAATGTGGACGAGAGTAAGTTGGGGTATATGCCTAGAGGAAAGCAGTTTGGTTTCATTTACATACAGAATGTAGGCGCTGATAAAAGACATTTGGTAAAGACAGTTGCACATGAGTTGGGGCACGGAGCATTCAAGCTTCGTCACATGAAAGATATATTTGATGGGTGGTCCCACACGGGAACAGATTTATTAATGGAGGGCAGCCCAGACGGTACACACTTGACATACATGGAGTGGGGAAGAATCCACAATCCAGAGGGCGACTGGGATTTATTTGATGATGATGAGGAGGGGGAGCACTTGTTAATCACTCAATTCTTTTCAAAGCATGAAATTGGCTTAAATTCAGATAGTACGTTTGCATTTGTAACTCCTTCTGGAGGTTACATTAAGTTACCTCTCGATGTTAGAAATGTTGTCACATATTTTGGGTATCATGAAGAAGGTA
>CAZMKA010000098.1:11277-11884 GCA_964566605.1 uncultured Saprospiraceae bacterium
ATACTTGGTTCCTGGTACTTTAAAGGGATTTACAATTGGTGAAAAGCGATTTAATTGTAAAATTTCTAATACAACTCAGAATCCGAAAATCGTAGGTTATTTTAACGGAAACGAAGAATACATTCCTATTGAATTTGGAATAGATAATAATGTTCTCCCAGAAAAGTTGGTTTTTACATCAATTGATAATAATAGCTTTAATATTTTGGAATATAATATTGATGATGTTTCAATTTTTCAATCTGGCGATAATTTAAAAGATGCTTTTGAATTTGAATTAGAACATGATGAGTATATTAAAATTAAAGAAATAAACTTTAATAATTCTCCAGGTGCACTAGGTGAGCAGCAAGGGTCTGCTACTAAAGAATCACTACAATGGGCGTTTGGACTAGGTTATGAAACAGATGAAGATTGGCTAATAAGGGCTAAGATAGCTGAATTGCAAAGTGCTTTTCCAATGTTCATCAAGTACACAACCTCTTATTATGACCAATGGCAACCATGTACATCACAAAGTTACTATTCATTCACTGATACGTATGAAAAATATTTAACGACTCAATTTTGTGATTGTAAAACATTTGGATATACAGGTCTAAAATGT
>CAZMKA010000098.1:11894-12789 GCA_964566605.1 uncultured Saprospiraceae bacterium
TTATCAGACTTTATTGAAAGCACGTTCTCCATATCAGATTATTATATTCATATAACAACCAAAGCGTCGAAAAAGCTGATTGAAGGAATACAAGAATTAAAAGATTGGGATGCAGATAATAATAAAATAGAAGATTTAAAGTGGTTTGAAATTACTCAGCAAATTCATTATGCGAGTGAAAAAGACCTTGAAGCATTAAAAAAAGAAACGGTTTTAGCCCTTATTAGTAAATTAGCAAATACAGATTTGATTGAAGATACTTTTAAAGAATATTTAGATGGTGAATTAGCATTGTTGAAACTATTATCAAATTTTGATAAATCTCATTCAGATTTCATTTTACTAGGTCTAGAATCTAAAAATCAATACAATCTAAGTAAAGTATTATATCGACAATTATTTAATAAAATGAATGATGGCTTCTTATTTTGGGGAGAAGATCACAAGTTGGCATTTATCTTAGAATTAACTAAGATTTCGATGAATGCTACAAATGAATACACGAAAAGATTAAATGATTGGATCATTCATAACGAAGAAAGAGAATTTGTTATAGCCTCACAATCCTTTGTGAAAAGATTAATCCTTAATTCAGTTTCACCTATTGCTGCCATTCGTTCTTTTACAGATATCGATGAGCCTATTCCATATCTAGAATTTAAAACTATTTCTTGTTCTTATGATTCTAACACGGGTCTTTTTGATGTTAGTCAAGTCATAAAATTTGGTTTTGATCAAGTTGAAGAATTATTTATTGTAGAGGGCTTGAGACCTTTTGATTTAGTTACTCTTGAAAATAAAACTAGAAATGATCTATTACGTGCAGCAACTGATGGTACCAATAGTAAAGATTATCCAGTACCTGCAATTTTATTGATGTATGGAAACAGAGCAA
>CAZMKA010000098.1:12799-13565 GCA_964566605.1 uncultured Saprospiraceae bacterium
TTGCAGGGGCAAGGAGAGCTTTTTTAATTGTCGAGATGAGCAGTGATGCTCTTGGATTAGCAGCGAATTTAGCTACTGATATAAATAACCCAGAAATTGAATCTATACTACAAAATGCATCCTTGGTTTTAGGAGTAGTAAGTTTAAGTAAAAGTGTTATTAATGGTGCAGGACAAGTGATGAAAAAAGGAGCTGCAGCTTATGATATAGCAAAAAATCTTGCGATCCCTCATCCTCCTTCATTTGCTGATGAAATGATTTCTATGAAGTATGAAGATTTTTTAGAAATAGTATCTAGTGATGAATTGACTCTTACTTTAACTGTATATATAAGAAAAGCCTTAGATAGTGATGTCTTATCTATGTCAGACAAATTAAAATTACAAAATGTTTTAAATAAGATTAAAGAGACAAGATCAGTAGAATATCATTTTATTGGTCTTCGTAAATACCTTGTTAATAATGCAATTCCTTTTGCTAGATCTGATTTAATCGCAAGAACAATTCAGAATCTTATTAATACTAAAGGATTAAATGATTTAGATCTGGAAAAATTTTATCAATTTGTTCGAGTTTGTGAACAAAATGCTAAATTTGACGAGATTAGTGATTACTTAAAACTTCTGGACGCAGAAGATATGATAAAACTAATAGGAGATTTAAATGGTGCGCCTATTAATTTTTTGAATAAGTTAAGTGAGGGAGTTGGTTTGGTTAAGGCGTGGAAAATCTTAGATGATGCGGGTCGAAATGCTTTGAAGTTGAA
>CAZMKA010000099.1:0-13383 GCA_964566605.1 uncultured Saprospiraceae bacterium
TTTGGGCTTTAAGCCCAAAGTGTACTAAATCCTTAGGTTACACTTCATATTAAAAACGAAAATATATGACAATTAAATAGTATTTACTGTAAATGTGCACAATATTAACATTTGCCAATATGATGTATTCTGGTATTTGTATGTTGTTTTTTTCAAAAACAACATATTTAATATTTCGATTCCTAATTTACTCAAAATCTAGATTTTATTATTCTTTATCCATGATTGGTTTTCTAAAGTTTGGTTTTTGATAATTCATTGATGATGATTTTTAGGTGCTTTATATTACAATTATTCATATATTATAAAATTTTATCATATATTTAGGCTGCCTAATTGATAATCCAGCTTAAACCTAATTTAAGCTAAGAACCTATAATATCGAAATTATGATAGATGAGTTAAAAGATAGCACTTTAGAAAATGAAAATCGACCTATCATTAAAGTGCTAAAGAAAAGAGACACAAGCTATTCTGTACTTTTTCCTTTTTCTGACGTTCCAGTTGAAATGACATATTCCTACTTTAAGAAGCATGTGAATTTAGATAAATATATTGTTGATTTCGAAGACGAAAGACAACCTGAATAAACGGAAGTATAATTATATCAATGGATTTTGATTTCAAAGAAATAGATGAAGAAGGGCAAGAAACCCTGGAAGCTATTACAGCTGCCGATAAATTTAATAATTGGATGTATTCTACTATTTCACCTTATTGTTCAGGTAAAATTCTAGAGGTAGGTTCAGGTATTGGAAATATTTCATCTTTCTTTATCAATAATAAAGCGAACCTTACCTTAAGCGATGTAAGAAATAATTACGTACAAACGCTCCAGCAAAAATTTCCTTCCCAAAATACTTTTTTACTTGATTTAGTTTTACCAGAATTTGAAAATGAATACCAAGAATATTTAGGGACTTTTGATACCGTTTTTGCTCTTAATGTAATCGAACATATTGAAGATCACAAATTAGCAATGGAAAATATTCATAAACTCTTGAAACCAGGTGGAAGAGCAGTAATATTAGTTCCTGCATTTCAATCACTTTATAATCGCATTGATAAAGAACTTTATCATTACAGACGTTATACTAGAAAAACACTCTTAAAGATTTTTGGCCCTAGCCAATTCAAAATTACAAAGTCAAGATACTTTAATTTTACAGGTATTTTTGCATGGTTTATTGGTGGTAAGATATTTAAAGATTCTACGGTTAAAAAAGGTAAAATGAAATTATATAACAGCCTTGTGCCCATTTTTAAAGTCATTGATATTCCATTGAAACAAATTGCAGGGCTTTCAGTAATAGTAGTTGGAGAAAAAAAATGACTTTAGCAATTATCTTGGCTTTTATAGCGTCTCTTTTAATTGGAGTTTCTAAAGCAGGACTAAAAGGTTTAGGCCTTGTTGTAGTTGCGCTTATGGCTAATGCATATGGTGCAAAAGCTTCAACTGGGATTTTAGTGCCACTTTTCTTAGTTGGTGATGTACTATCTGTTGTTTATTACAAGAAGCATGTAAAGTGGAAATATTTATATAAATTTTTACCAGCAATGATTCTAGGAGTAATTATTGCTGTTTTTATTGGTAAAGACTTGGATGAAGATACATTTAAATACTGGATGGCAATTATTATCATAATCTCTGTTTTTATCCTTTTTTATAGAGATTTCAAGAAAAAAATGACATTCCCTGAAAACCCATTATTTGCATATTTTATGGGTATTGTTGCTGGATTTTCAACCATGTTAGGAAATTTAGCAGGAGCTTTTACAAACATATTTTTTCTAGCTACTCGTATACCCAAAAACGAAATTATAGGAACTACAGCATGGCTTTATCTTATTATTAATGTTTTTAAAACACCTTTTCATATTTTTTCTTGGGAAACCATCGACTTAGAAACATTAAAATTAAATTTAATCTTGACTCCGATTGTTGTTATTGGCTTTTTTGTTGGTTTGAAAATTGTACATTTGTTTTCAGAAAAACTGTATCGAAGGTTTTTATTGATTGCGACTTTAATAGGAGCTATTTTTATACTAATCTGAGTTCATGTTAAGCTTCGTATATCTTAAGAAGAATATTTTTTCCCGTCAGCATAAATATACTTATCAAAATATGAAAAATTGTGTCATTGTTTGTATCATTTTTATTTTCGGACTTACGTCCAAAATAAAAGGACAAGGAGATTCTGCTTCTAAAGATACATCTTTATATGATGCTTCTTCTGATCTTAGTATTACAGCTTTTCCCATAGCATTTTTTTTACCTGAAACTGGTTTAGCATTTGGTGCATTAGGAATTACGGTGTTTAACATTGGTGAAGAAAAAAAATGGCGTAAATCTCAAGTTGGCTTAGGATTAGCATATACTCTTAAAAATCAAATATTGATTTTTATTCCTTACGAATTATATTGGAATGATAAATGGTCAACTAAAGGAGAAATTGGATATTATAGATACTTCTACAATTATTTTGGTACTGGTATATCGAGTCGTTCTGAAGATCTAGAAATATATGGTGCTAATTTTCCTAGGTTTATAAATACGGTTTCTTATCGATTGAATGAAAGTTTTTTCATAGGATTTAGAAATAAATTGGATATTTTTGAAATTCCATCAGTAGGGGAATTACTAGAAACTCAAAGCCCTTTAGGTATCGATGGTGGTGTTTATAGTACAGCGGGTGTTAATCTTACTTTTGATAATAGAGATGATATATTTTATCCTTCCAAAGGTGTTTTAACAGATTTTATTATTGAAGGTGCGGGTGCAGCCACGCTTTCTGATTATGATTTCCTTTCTATTTCTCTTGAAGCTAGCTATTTTTATAGTCTTGCAAAGAATCATATTTTAGCAGTTAATGCTATTACTGGAACTCAGCTAGGCGATGCTCCTTTTTTTAATTATTTCTTTTTTATAGGTAGAGGATATAATGATCGAAGGTTTATAAATAAGAACACTTCAGTTATACAAGCTGAGTATCGATTTCCTATTTATAAGCGTTTAACTGGAGTGACATTTGCTTCTGTAGGATCAATGGCAAATGAGTATGTTGAATTGTTCTCTAATCCTTGGAAACCAGCATTTGGTGGTGGCTTAAGATTTCAGCTGAGTAAAAAACAAAAAAGTAATTTGAGAGTTGATTTTGCAAAAGGACTTGAAGAGTTTCAGTTTTATATTACAATAGGGGAAGCTTTTTAAGAGTATACGATTAAAGTGAAATCTTATAATTAATATCACTTTTCCTGATAATCATTTCAGTGCTGTCCTTTAATACGCCTTCTAATAAAGTAGCTTTGTTTAGATAAAATGTATCTTTTTGGTTTTCGTTAAGTTCGTGTATTCCAAATTCTTGAAATTCACCATTTCTTGAATATATCTTAAATGATACTTTTTTTTCATTTAGCTCTTCTGTTTTTATCATATCCTCTGCATAAACTACTTGATGTATAAGCCTATCATTATAATATCTTTTAAAATTTTAAATTATAGACTTTATCATCATTTAGATGGAAGTCTCCAATAATGTATGCTTTTGAATTTTCTTTTGGATTGAATTTTATTAAATGACCATTGTACTTTATTAAAACATCGTTAATGACGTTATTCTCTTTACTTAACTGATAGTTTAATTTACCTAATGATACAGGTATGCTGTTGTAAATATTTATGAATTCAAAAATTTCCTTTGTTCGTTTTTTTAATGAATCAGAGGTGTATTCTAATAGTTCTAATTTAGAATATTCATAAGCTTTATTTAAACCCTTTTCACTCAAGCCATTATTGTTACAACTGATTAAGCTTGTTAAGAATAGAGAAAGAAACAAATATTTCATGCGCGTTTTTTATAATTAGCAATAAGAATAAAGCCCATTATATTAAGTATCTGTAGATACTTCATCCCATTCTTGATCATTATAATTTGTTAACCAATTCAGTGCATAGTGTCTCTCATAGATGACGCTGGGATTAATTTTTTCGCTAGGAGTTTCACCTTTGATTCTTGCATCAACACAAGCCCAGTTTATTCGATATATTTTGTCTAATTCGTCAAGAATTTCATTTGTGCTTTTAACCTTGCAGCTCTCTACAAATTCTTCTTTTTTACTTCTCATCAGTAATTCTACAATCTTTGGGACATCACAAATTTCATTCGGAAAACTGTATTCTGTTTTTCCTGTGGCCCACAATAAAACATTCAAACTTTCATATCTCCATGTCGCATAAGCTTTATCTTGTTGACTTAGCTCTTCCTTATTATATATCAATTTTTCTTTTGGAGAAAGTGATATAATATTCATATCCTCTATTACTTTATCGAGTCTAGCTTTTTCAACACCTTCTCCTCTTGCTGCAATAATTAGCAATGCGTATATTCTATGTATAATTTCACCTTTCGATCTTACTTTTACAAGCGAAGAATCCTGAATGCAAGGAAGGTTTTCATTGGTTTTTATTCCATGAGATTTAATAAAAGCTTCAGATTTTTCCTTTCTCTTAAGTTGTTCTTCCGTAAGATTACTTTGATCTGAATCGAAGTATTTTGAATCTATGTTTACATCAATGTGGTCTATATTGCAAACTCCTGCAGAATCTACAATCAGCTTAAAGTGTTTGTCTATAAAGTGTTGATGCTCGGATGCATTGAAGACACTATTGGGTGATGAAAATATAAATGCATCCAATGCAACTGCCAATCTTTTCAATATTGCTCTGAATTGTTCATTCATTTTGGGTTGTGCAATAAATGCTAATTCTGCATTAACTGCCATAATCTTATGAATAAACTGACTCTTTAATTCCTGATTTTCCATTGGAATAGAATGCACGAAATTTGTCATGCCCATTAAGTTCTGTGACAAGCCACAACTAGCATTATTAAGATTGTAAGATGGAATTTCTCTTTCCCTGTAATTTATAGTGAGCGTTTTTGCTTTTGAAAAGAAACCTGATTTTAAGCTAACCTTTATAGATTTTTGAAGTTTATTATCAGTTATTTCAATTTTAGCCTTTGGTAAATTAGTCTTAATGATTTCGACAATTTTGTCAAATTCTAAATGATGACTATACAATGCACAGTTCTCCATGAAGTTATTATGTTTCTTGGTCTAAAGTTAATCTCGTACACAGGTAAATACAAATTAATTTACCTTAAAATTCAACATAATTATCTAAAAGTAGTGTCCAGTCATAACTAAGATCGAAAGACTTGCTTTTGTCTGATTCTTTAATAATGTCAAAGTTTACAAGAATGGTTTTCGCTCCTTTCTTACCTCCGAAATCTCCACGAAACCAAGAAAACAGACTGGTGCTTTTGATACTGTTATCAGTAACTTCAGTAAATTTATTTAGGAATTGCTTAGAACTTGAATTTAATTGCTCGTCTAAGTATCTATTATCATAAATTCCTACAGGAGGACAACTTTTAGCTCCGCAGTTTAATGCAAAATGAATTCTGTAATCTCTTTTTTTAACTCTTAATTTTCTTTCCCAACTGCCAGCAAATGGATTAGTAACATAACCTAAGAAATATTCAAATTGAGATCTTCTTATTATTCCATGTTCTATATCAGCAAAAGCAACCATTCGGCCACCAATATTTATGAATTTATTTTTAAAAAATGCTCCTCTATTTTCATATAACTCAGGGTTTGCTTTTAATTTTCTTTGTATAAAAGCGTTGTATGTATTAATCCAAAATGCAAGTCTTTCTTCGTTCGTTTTTAATCCTTCACTTAGTTCAACTATCGTAAAGCTTGCGTACTTGTCTTTAAAGTTATCAGTATTTTCATTGTTTTTTAATGCAGTTAAAAAATCTTTTGACGTTTGCACATACGTATTTACCTGTGAGAAGGCTGGAAACGTTAATGTGACTGCAAATATTATGGATATTAATAATTTCATTTTATTCTTTTTGTTATTGTTTCTAACCGAACCTTTAATGAATGGTTTAAGTTCGAAAGATAATGTTAATAAAATTTTTCAAGTATATAGCATGAAATTGTTTTTCATCCTATATATTTAATTTTTAAATTTAAAATGTGAAAGTAAAGGAACATTTAAAGTTAAGTATAATTATACCTATTTTGAATGAGGAAGAGAGATTGGAGAAACTACTACCTTATTTAAAAGAGCATACAAGTAACTCTGAGATATTCGTAATTGATTGTAACAAAAGTATAGATAAGAGTAAGGAACTTTGCGATAAGCATTCTGTTAATTATGTAAAGTCTGAAAAATCTGGAAGAGCATACCAGATGAATAAAGGTGCAAAACTCTCAAATAGTGATGTATTAATGTTTCTTCATGCAGATGTTTTACCACCTAAAACTTTTGAAGAAAAAATATTTGAATCGATTAAGAGTGGAACTAATGCAGGCTTTTTTGCTTACGAATTTGACCCTTCGAATAGATGGTTGTCAATCAATGCTAAATTCACAAAAAAGAATGGTTTATTTGCTGGAGGAGGTGATCAATGCCAGTTTATGACTCGTCAAGTTTTTGATGCTTGTGGTATGTATGATGTCAATTACGTTATAATGGAAGATTTTGCATTGATAAGAAAAATTCAAAAGAAGGGTTATAAAATATCTATTATTCAAGATACTGCAACAGTAAGCAGCAGGAAGTATGCTAAGAACTCATACCTTCGAGTCAATCTTGTCAATTTTATCGTTTTTATGGCTTTCCTTTTGGGCGTAAGCCCCATCACTCTAAAAAAAATGTATAGCTTTAGCTTGAAATAAAACTTCTTACATTGATTTCATTTCTTGTTCCTGTATATAATCGTGATGTTCGTTCATTAGTTAATGAAATATTTGACCAATGTAGAAAGCTGAACATAGAGTTTGAAATTTTGGTTTATGATGATCATTCCAAGCAAAAGTATAAGGAAAAGAATAAGGAGCTAGCCTTTAAAACAGGTGTTGCATACCTTGAATTATCTAAAAATCTCGGACGGTCAAAAATTCGCAATTGGTTAGCAAAGAATTCTCGATATAATAACATCGTGTTTTTAGATTGTGATCAATATATAAGGCGAAGGACTTTCGTCCAAAAGTATATTAAAGAAATAGGGGAGGCTAAGGTAGTTTACGGTGGCACGTCTTATAAAAAGAAAGAACCTGGAACAAAATATCGATTGCATTGGACTTACGGTAGAAAAGTTGAAGCTCAATCCCCTTCTAAAAGAAAACGAAATCCGTATCTCAGCTTCAGATCTAATAATTTTATGATTGAAAGAGATCTGTTTCTCGATTGTAAGTTTGATGAAAATCTTACAACTTATGGTTACGAAGACACATTACTCGCTTTGAAATTTGAAGAAAAAGAGATTACTATAAAACATATTGATAATCCCATAGAGCACGCTGGCCTTGAAAATACAGAGGTCTTTCTCGAAAAAACAAATACTGCTATTGGAAATTTACCTTTTTTAATGGAACAAGGAGTAAAAACACGTTTGGTAAAGTTTCACGATAAGCTTTCCAGTGTCGGCATTACAAAATTGTTACTCTTTTTGGAGACACCCATAAAAAAGAAAATAGAAGCATCTTTACATTCTGAAAAGCCTTCAATGATTGCTTTTCAACTCTTCAAACTTTATAAATATATTGATATAAAAAAATGAGAGAAGGAATTTCCCAATACCTTCTCCCATAGCATAGTATACCCCCTAAGTTATCTTAGTATTTAGTCTAGTAATATCATTTTCTTGGTAAATTGTGATTTTTTAGTATGCAATGAATAGTAGTATATCCCTGCCGACCCAAGAGTTGACTTTTCAAGTATTAGTTCATTACGTCCTTCTTGAAATACTCCTTTTTTAAGGTAGTAAAGTTTACCAGCTAAATCATAAATCTTTAACTCAATATATTGATCTTGCGGTAAGATAAACGATATTTTTGTTTGATTACCCCACGGATTTGGTTCGTTTTGAAGGAGTTTAATGACTTCTTCCTCGGCCTGATACTTATTGAGACTTAAGCTTGACATATCTCCGTTTTTGAAATATACTTGTGGCGAGAGACCTTCACTGAATTCTGATAGTTCGAAATAGTTAGCCATTTCTTCATCCTGTGTATCGAAAACGAGATAGAAACTGTAAGGATTATTTGTTTCATTGGCTTGGTAGATATCCCAACTTACATCAATCACACCAAGATTTTCAAACTCATCATTAATATTGGAAGGTCCTATTTTAATATTTCCATCTGTAATTTCAGTAAATGTAAATAGACTAGAATTGTATTTAAAACTAAATTGGAATCCTGCAATTTCAGCTTCATTATCCATTTTTACTCCTACTATTAATTGATTGTCGTTTTCTATCAACTCATAAATGAAGTTTTCACTATTCCTTGTAAATATTTCTTGGTTATGGAAAGCTGATGAAGAATAGTTCATATCACCTGTTTTGATAGCGAAATAGTCTACTTGTTGATCTCCTTCCATCTCATCTAGACTAACATTCTCTATAGTATTTAGCCATGGATTATGTGGGTCAATAAACGCTGTGTTAGTCGGTACGAATTCCCAACTGTCTTTGCCTTCGAATTCTAGTGTTTTACCTAGTATCAACTTACGTAAAGCTATTATGTCGAGTCCATTTATACTGCCCGAATTATTTACATCTGCTGCCATTAAGAGATAAGGCGATTCTAGAGGGTCAAGCCCCAAAATGTGCTTTCTAATTTTTATGATATCGAGTGTAGAAATTCCATCAAGAGGGTAGGTCTCATACTCTGGCTTTATGGTATAATATTGATCAGCCATCATTTCTGGAAATTGATATTGACCGTCAAAAGTAGAAGTTGCCATTTGAGTCCCTTGTAACCAAACCGTCACGTCATCAATCGAATAACCAAGTTCATTCGTTATTGTACCATGAATAGCTAGTGGATCAGGTGCTGTTGGAATACATATATCATCATTGTTATTATCTTCGATAGAAATAAGTGTTTGACAGAAATCTTGATTATTGTTTTCGTCTGTGATATATAAATTTACAAGTCTTGAACCAATGCTATCACAGTTATATGTTCGCATGGTGTCATTAACGTCTGAACTAAATGATAATGTAAAAGTAGCATTACAAGGAACACTTGATCCTCCATCTATATCACTTGTAGATATTGAAATTTGTTCATCATCATTTGTTCCGTCACCATTCGAATCAACAGCTTGGAGTTCGAATATTTGACCTTGTAAGCATACTGGACTTGGGTAGTTGCAATTCATTACGTTTACAGGCTGAATGCACATGTCAGTATTGGATTGTGCATCAGTTATGGTCCATTCAATTATGTGATTTCCTATAGGGAAAGGAACACTTAGAGAATTTGTACTACCTGAAATATCGATTATCCCATTAGTGTTGAAATCTATATCATAAGTGTATTGTAATGCACTTTCTTCTGTGCAAATATCCATTCCGCTAATAGAACTTGTAATTACAAGATCCGCGCATGTAGGGCTGTTATTGCATTCGTTAATTTCAGAACAAGCTCCTATGATTGTAGGTTCTCTTGTGTCTATTACCGTTATAAATTGAGTACTATCAAATGTAACGAAACTACCATTAATATTCTGACACCAATCGGCAGCTGTCCATTGTCTATTGATAACAAATAATGTGTCTTGTTCGAATGGCCCAAAATCAATATTGTCCAAATTGTCAAATGCTACATCTGAGCAAGTAGGATTATCAATCACTGGTATGCTATTAATGGCATCTAAATCTGCTGGATTATAGTCGGATGGATCACAAGATTCATTTATTACTGTTAAGTTATCCGGCCAATTAATATCAAATGTTGTTAATGGCGAAGGATTAATGAATGTGATAGTTTGACTTGAAGTTACTGAATTTCCTGATTCATCAGCTAAGATGAAATTTCTTATCACTGTGCCAGTGCCACATATTGGGTTATAATTTTCGATTATACTTTCTTGAATGTTGATAGAGTCACACTGGTCCACTATCACACCGTCAAGATTAGGTGAACTAAATACCGCGCCTGCTTCACCTTGAAGAATTGTGTCTCTCGAATCTGCATCTGTATAAGTACCAAAAATTGAAGTAATACCTGAATTGTAATTAAAATCACAATTTAAAGTGATGTCTGGCAGATTCTCAATTAGCGATGGCGCAATATTATCAATCACATTGAATGATACCATTGCCAAGTTTGTATTTCCACTTTCATCTGTTACTAAGAATTGTACCATCACAGTAGAATTTACATCATCGCAGCAAATATTGATACTTGGTTCAAAATCATTTACAACAGATGTACATCCATCTTCCATTCTCGCAACTGAGAGTACGATGGGACCACATGCATCGAAACTTCCATTATTTAATTGTTCTGCATGAATCTCTAAATTGTCATTTGTTAATTCAACCGTTTGAGAAGTAGTAACAATCGCAATAGGATCTTCATTATCCTCTACAGTTACATCGAAAGAACACGATGTAACTTGACCACAATCATCAACTGCTTCAAGAATTATTGTATTTACTCCTTTAGAAAGAGTTCGGTTTATTTCTGTAATGTCTTGTAAAAATCCATCAGGATAAGTAATGTTGAAACTATATCCATTATTACAAAAGTCGTTTGCCATAGGTAAAGTTAAATTCAGCGTTGCATCACAACCAAAAGGCTCAGTACTTAAAGTAATATCATCAAAACAAGTAAATGTTGGACCTACCGAATCTACAACATCTATTTGTTGATAGAATTGAATCATTCCATCTTGGAAACAGTCCCAGTAAAACACAGTCCATTCTCTTAAGATTGTCGTTCCACAAGAATTACCATAGGTAGATATGTCATCATAGCTTGATGAAACTCCACATAAAGAATTTTGATCAGGCCATAACGGTAATTCACCGGCCATAGGGCTACCAGCGATTTCAGGTGATGGATTTCCGAATTCATCTAAAATCGTATTATTGCCACAATAAATTAAGGTGTCTACACCTCCAAATGTTACAGTTGCTAAATCAAATTTTCTTATCGATAGTACTTGAAAACAAGTATCAGATCGCCTTCCGTCATCATCTATAGCAGTGTAAGTTCTTGTAATAATTCTTGAAAGATTGGGGTCTGTACAAGATACATTTTGCAATGTTTCATTCAATAGTATAATAGAAGGTTCTTCATCACAATTATCTTCTACAAGGGGTAGATCAAATAGTGGGATTTGGTCGCAATTTATAGTATCACTCACACAAGCAATCATAGGTGCGAATTTATCCTCTATTAGAATTTGAGATGAACTAGAGTTGTTAAAACATGCATAAGCAACTTCAACTTCCAGAATTACATTTCTATGATTTCTTAAAGAATCTTCTTCGATGGGAATTCCATTCTCATCATAAATAGTGACTATGTAAGAATCCTCTCCGCATGGCGGTGTTCCTTGTATAAACATAGCTGCTGTCGGGTATCCGTCACATATTTCAGATAATGAAAAGTTTAAAGAGTCTTTCAATAAAATGGCTCCTGGATCACCTGAATTTACTGTTACATCATACGAACATATTGTTATATTACCACTTTCATCTTCTGCTTCATAACTTATAGTTGTTGTTCCAGCTGGAAATAAGTCTCCGTTTACTAAACCTGTTGTATCCGTTCTTGTGATAACAACAGGGCCTCCATTTTCATCAAATGCAGGAGGATCGGTAAATATATATTCCCCTTCACAAATACATGCTGGCACATTAACGATAGTATCGCTAGGGCATAATACAATTGGTGCAGTTATATCAGCTACAACAACTGAAATAGTTAAAGTCGTTATATTCTCTGCACTATCGATAACACTAACTTCCACATCGATTTCCCCAAGATCAGATCCGTTAACTACTAAAGGATCAATTATTGTAATTTCTACTGGTTGCCCACAATGGTCAATGCTATAATCCACAACAAGTTCTGGAGTAAGTGTTTTGGAACCATCCGCATTCAAAAATATTGTATCAATGGTTAAAACTAATGTTGGAGGAGTGTAATTGATTATATAATATTCTACGGTACAACTTGCCGAGTCTAGCCCGTCAGTTAGTGTGTATTCTCTATAATAGATTTTTTGATGTTTAGGACCTGATACTTCTCCTAAGGAGTCTTGGAAAGTTATAATTACATCATCGCAAGAACTCAGAATTTCTCCTCCTAGTTCTGTCCTGAATAATGTTGTGTCGCTTATTCCTGCAGGCACGTCTGCTAAACAGCTAACTGTGTCTTGAATAACTGGTGGGCATACAACATCAAGTTGACAATAGAATGGAGAGAAACATGGATTATCCCAGTATACTCTGTTTTTATATTCACAATTATTTATATCATAATTAAAACACAAAGTATAAACTGTATTGGCTTCTAAATCAAATACTGGTCTTCCTTTTGAAGATACGATAGCACTTGTTCCAAGTTGTTCGCAGTCATCCGTTTTAAATAGATCAGCACTTGTAAAAATTGAACAATCATCGGCACTGATAATTTCATCAAGTGAGTTTACAAATCCCACATATGGTCTATCAAATGTATTCGGCGTATTAATTACCGTGCAAAAACTTATAGTATTTTCATCATAATTTGATCGAAGTCTAGATTCAGTATTATTACAAGAAGGTGAAACAGAAGATAAAACTTCTTGTTCTGCAATTTTCTCATTCTCTTCAATTACTAATCCAGTCCCCGAACCATTAGTACAGCCAGGTAACTGAATGCCTTGGAAGTAATTGTTGTTATCACAACTGCTGCAACAATCGTCATTCGGTTCACCACAAGAAGGCATATAGTAGTTTCCTGTAGGATTACCACTGTCGTCGTATTTCATTGGAGGGAAAACAAAGTTTGGATCATTCGAACACCGTTGGAAAGTAAAACCTTCTTCTATACTTTCACCTACCCATGTAAATTGTGTGTTGGTAATTTCAATTCCTACTGGAAAAGGTCCATTAGCAGGTGGAGTAGGGAATGCTGGTGGGTAATCATAATAACCTCCATTCCCATCTGGGTAATGAAATCCACCAGATAAAGGGTTAGCAGTTGCGTCAGGTCCTGTTTGTGGTAAGCAATTAAAGTTTACAGCATCAATTATTTCATCATTTGCATTCCACAAAAAATATGCATTGCATTCATAATTCTTTTGTCTCCAGTAATGTCCTTCTAATGCACCTGTACCATTTCCGTTTCCAGTTCCTGGATAATCCGATCTTGAAGAATTGTATTTGCCAACTATTCCACTTGCTCCATTTTCCATTAATTCTCTTGCGTTTAGGCAATAGTAGGCATCTCCACAGTCTACAGTCATCCCCGTAATAACCACACATTCCATTGCTGGCAGTATAACTTCATTGC
>CAZMKA010000100.1:0-13278 GCA_964566605.1 uncultured Saprospiraceae bacterium
ATCATACTTAAAAGAAAAAGAGGCTATCTCGTTTTGAGACAGCCTCTTTTTGTTTTTATGTGAGTGTTGATTATTAGATTTTGAAGAATTTGAAAGTTTCTCCTTCTATTCTAATAAAATATGTTCCATTAAGTAATTGATTAATTTCAACTGTTCCCGTAGTTACACCACTTTGAATTGATTGTCCAACTACAGAAAAGATTGTATAATTCGATGCAGTATTTAATCCTTGAACATTAAGTATTGCAGCTGTAGAAGTAGGGTTGATTGAAACAACTGATCTTTTAATTTCTACAAATTCTATATTGAATTTTTCAGACTCACCGTTATAATCAACTTGTTCTAGTTGGAAATAGTGCATACCTGCTTCAGCATTTCTAATTACAAAAGAATAGTCAATTTCTTCCATTGAAAATCCGTTACCTTCAATTGATTCAATTGTTTCGAAAGATCTACCATCATTACTGTATAAAATATTAAAGTGTGAATTATCAACTTCCGTTAGAGTCGTCCAGTTTATAATGATGTTATCATTTTGTAATGAAACATTGAATGATTTTAATTCGATAGGAACTATGTTTTCTCCTAAACCAGTAGGTAATCCAGTAGTATAAGGCTCTTCAGTATATGCTGTCGCATCAAAACCATCAATCGGATCAGTATCGTAAGGACATGGAGTATCAACAGTTAGTATTCTTTGTTGATTTACATTTGCACCGAAAGTTGAGGAGTTATCTGCATCACCATAAGAATCAATAACAGTCCCATCACTTACAAGTTGTAAAACATAAGAGTCATTACCATTATGAGATATTGTACCAGTTGTTAAGTCTGCTACGGCTAATATTGCTGGATCTGCACTCCCATTAGCTAAAACAAATGTTTCGCCAGGTTGTAACATGCCTGATAAAGAAATTGTGGACCCTGATGGAAAACCGCCATTTGCATATCTAACAAGTTCATATAAAGAAAGGTCAATTGGGCTATTTTTTGGGTTAAGTAATTCTACAGCTTTATTGTTACTTGATCCTTCTGCTACTTGCGAAATAATTGGGTGAACTCCACTACATTGTGCTTGAGCGTAGTTGAAAGAAAGGGTTAAAAAGACTAAAAATAAAAGTAAATGTTTGTTCATAATACTAACTAGGTTATGGATTAAAAATATAGATTTTATTAAAGTAATAAGTTTAAATAATGATCCAATTGGTTGAGTTTATTTGCGGTAAACAAATATAAGTAAACAAAACAGCTCTTATGTATACATTTGTGTTAAAAATATATGAATTAATACATTAGGTTCTGTATTGATTATCAATCAATTACTAATGCATTAAAAACTATTTCAATATGATATAAGGAAATAAAAAACCAACGCCCTCTTTTTGAAATTGAGATAATGAATGTTAAGAGGGCAATTGGTCAATTGAGGATTGATTCGGAATAACTGCAAAACCGAACCGGTACTAATAGGTTGCTATTAGTACAACTCTACTTTACATTGTAAATATAACTAGACTCGATTAAATAAATAAATATTTCAAAAAGAAATTAATTGAAATGTTCTCAATGACATTTCTATAGTTCTGGACTAACTTCATTTAATTCAATCCACTTTTCAACCCAATCAGGTATATGAGGCTTGAAATCAAATCCCATTTGATCTACAAGGTTTTTGGAAGGAACAAGGCCATCTTTACTTGTAATGGCTGTCCTTATTAATGCACTAGAATGAATTACACCTTTTCTTACATTTTTTTGATAGAAATAAAACCATCTGTCATCATAGCCCACGATTTCAGTTTCGATAGTAAACTTTTGAAGTAATTTAATCCGTCTTCTATATCTAGTGAAATTACCAGCGACCATTAATCCCCATTTATTCTTTCTAAGAACAGCGAATAACCCCATCTGTATACCGTGACAATAACGCCCAAGGTCCATAATACTTAAGTGTCGCCCATTATTTAACTCAGGATAAAGGTCGATGTCTGAAAACCAAACTCTTGTACTAATTTTTGTAACGCTATGTTCATCTTTGACTTTGTCTTTAAAAGATGCGCTAATTGTATGTCGAATTGTTCTTATGTATGGATACATTTATGATTTTGTGATTTTATACTTTTTTGGGCTTAAGCCCAAACATATTTGATACCGACATAAAATTAACATAATAATTAAGTTGCACTTCATTTAATAGAATTAGTATTAATGAATTTCAACCACAATTATAAATTACTTTTTGTATAAGATTAGCGAACAACTTGAAATTTTTGGTGCCATCTTGTTCCATCCTCAAATACTACTTTCACCACATAATTTCCCGAGATAAAACCATCTAAAGGAATTGTTGAAACGAAGCTTAATCCTGGCTTTCGAGATAAAATATGCCTACCTGTAATATCTAAGATTTCTATAGTACTTATGTTTTGAGTTTCATTGTAGATAGAAAGCTCATCGGTTGCTGGGTTAGTGTAGAGTGTAAGATTTGTTTGAGGTGCTAATTCTCTTTCTATTCTATTTCCTTGAATTCGAAACTGATCCACTCCTGCTTCTATTAAGCTATCGTATGTCTCATCATCTTCAACTTTAATTACTACTTGGAATTCAAGGTTTTTAAAGATGAAATCTTCTACAGGAATCTCTATGGGTATCCAAGTACTTTCATTCTCTGTATTTTCATGTATGTATACTAATTTGTCTTCTCCATTTTGTCGGAAATAGATTTCGATAACATTACTTTCAAGTTCTTTTATAGTGCGCACCATCCATAGTTGTAATGAAATAGAGGGGTTTTCATATGTTGATAAATCCATGGGAGGAGAAACTAATGTTGCACTTCCCTGCTTTACTATATTTGTGCCAAAAGATGCCCATTCCGAATTTCCCGTTATGTATGCCTTTGTTCCTATATCACCTAATACATCAGCGGCTGGATTGAATTTATTAGTCCCACCAGTTCCAAAAGGCTCTTCTCTTTCCCAGTTCCCTTTGAACTCATCAGCAGTCGTTTCAAAACTTGTTTCCCATCCTAAATCCAACACAAAATCATCGGCATATCTGGGTTGAAGTTTTAGAACCAATTGCCCTTCATCATCCAATACTATATTATTAAACTCTTCATTTAAATAGCCCCATTTCCCAACATGTATAGTGTAAACATCGGATAACATAGATTTCGAAGCTAGTCCAAAATTGTCTGTTGTTAACTCGTAAATGTTTCCCTTTTTGGAAACTTCAATGGAAGCATTTTCAATAGCTAATCCAGTTTCACGATCAACAACTTTAAAGTTTTGATTGGAAAAATCTTGTGTCATTTCGACGAATAATTCAGTTGTTGTTCCTTGTTCTAAATTTACTTCTACTATTTTATTATTGTAGTAAGGATGGTGAAATTGCATTAAAAAATTACCCTCAGAAACTTGTCCACTTTTGAATGAACCTGTTGGGTCGCTTTTTTTGAAATTAGTATCATCACCATCGATGAAGCT
This sequence comes from uncultured Saprospiraceae bacterium, assembly GCA_964566605.1. Taxonomy (GTDB): domain Bacteria; phylum Bacteroidota; class Bacteroidia; order Chitinophagales; family Saprospiraceae; genus JAHDFB01. The sequence goes on from CAZMKA010000100.1 coordinate 3,489, forward strand.
TACTTCGACATTACCTATAGGATCTCCATTCGAAGCATTCACAACCATTCCTTCCAATCTCGCAGCTCTTTTATAATCTACTTCCAAGACATATAACCCTGAATTTCTATCATTAGCCAAGACAATTCCGGAAGGAAGAAATGGAGTTACTCCCCAACATCCAGCAGAGCCACCTGAGTTGCCAGCATATGTGTCGTATTGTGCAACTTGGACTAGATTTTCTGGTTGACTAGCATCTATGACGACTACGCCTTCAGTATACCATGATGTAACTAAATAGTCGTTAATGAAATGCGTGTTATGTGGAATAGTACCAAGGTTTTGTGTATTGTTAGCTTCGAAGACATCAAGCCGTTCAATATTTGACGGATCAGTAATATCGAGTGCTGTTATTTTACCATTGGGAATTTCATCTGTGGTGAAAACATTTAAGTTTTCAGGGTCAGCCCATGCATTATGTGTGAAATTTCCCGCTGTAGGTGCTGAACCAATAAGAACTGGATTTTCTTTGTCTGAAACATCATACATAGCTAAATTTCCAGTAAAAATTTCACTTCCATAGAGAATGTTGTCTTGAACGAAATTGTCATGGTGATAAGGTGATTCTATTGCACCAACTATTGGCGGGTTCCAAGGATTTGCATTTGAATCAAGTATTTCTGTGCCACGACCTTCACAACCTGCTAGATAAATGTAGCCAAATTCATCAATATGTATGTTATGGCAATCCTTTATGTCAATACTATCACCAGTAGTTGAGATAACCTCAGGTATTCTATAGATATATTCTATATTCTCTGGTGCATTCCTCATATCAATGACTAAAAGCCCTTCGCTGCCAGCATCTGCCGTTACATATACATATTCTCCCCAGTGTCTCATATCACGCCATATCGAAAACACCCCTGGGATAAATGCTCTTTCTATGGGATTCGTGGGGTCTTCTAAGCTATAAATTAATGTTCCTATTTCAGTACCCACGATTGCATATTCAGAACCGTCAGGTGCAACATATCCCCATATATCATTTCCATTATCATATGCATTTACATAATCCACATGGGCAAGTAGTTCTATGTTTTTCTGACTATGTAACTGAAAGCAAAAAAATAGAAGGATTGATATGTATGTAATGATTTTCATTATCATAAATTTAATTGCTTTTTCGATAGGATTAAAAGTAAAAAGAGTATTTTATACGTAAATGTTGTAAAAAGACTTGATGTTTACTTTTTTTGGGCTTTAAGCCCAAATTATAAACAAAAAAACCTAAGTGCAAATATTCTCATAATTGTATGAAAATAGATGGACTTAGGTTTTTGTTTTAAACTTATTGCTCTTAAAAGTGAGCATGTTTTCTTTTAGTTAATAAGCTTTTGGGCTTGACCCAAATAATTATAAAGCTATTTATAAATAGGTTTCATAGAATTGCCTATTATCTTATTACTTGAACCGTTTCAATTACACGTTGATTGTCATTAAGGTCAACTGAAATAACATACGTTCCAGTGCTTAATCCAGAAACATTCAATGTCGTATTTTTTGAATCAATATTATCTTGTGTATAAACTAATTGTCCTAGTGAATTATAAAGATTGATTGAATTAATTATCAAATCTTCATGGTTGATTTGTACTATTTCACTTGTAGGATTAGGGTAGATGCTCAAGTTGTTAAACTCAGTAGGAACATTACTTACAGGAGCACCTCTTACTATAAATTGATCAAAACCTGCTTCTACAATATGTCCCATTCCTGGTAAATCGCTTGTTTCAACAATTACTTGCATAGTGCTAGTAATATCTATTTCATTGGTCAATGGAATGACATAAGCTTCCGTCCATTCTGAAACTCCTTCTGCATTATTATACGCAGCTACTAGTATTGTTTCAGTACCATTTGTTACTGAAACTTCAACTGCATCATCAGGAGTTCCATTTCCACCTCCTGCGGCAAACCATAACGAGAATTCTACTGTAGGATCAGTATATGTCGTAAGATCCATCATAGGAGAAGTCAAGGTTGTAATTCCATTATCCACATCATTCGAAAAAGAAGAAGCTCCTTCAACATTTTCTGTTACATAGCATTTAGATCCTAAATCTCCATCTACATCAACATTCGGGTTATAAATTGTTCCGTTATCTATAGTTCCAATAGGAACTGCTCTTTCCCAGCTTCCAGAGAAGTTACCTAATTCTTCATTTTCAACAGTCCATCCTAGATCAAGGGCGAAATCGTCCATGTATGTAAGATCAAGTTCAAAAGTAATTGTAACATCATTACTTATTTCAGTATTAGAAAAACCTATATTTTCGTAACCCCATGCTCCAGCAAATGTGTTGTATTCTCCTTCTACAATAATCTCTTCTGAGATACCATTCTCATTAGTTGTAACTTCATAAGCCAGACCTTCACTTACTAATTCAACTGGTGCAAAAGGAATTGCTTCTCCAGTTATTTTATCAACGACATTTAGCGTTACATTATATGTTGGTTTCAATCCTAGTTCCGCATCTAATATTGTTATTTCTCCATTTTCAAGGATTGCTTCTTTAGTTACAGTTTCATATAATGGGTGCGAAAATTCAACCATAAAAGTTCCATTTTCCGATTGCCCATATTTGTAATCTCCAATAATATTCGTTCTTATTTCTTCGTCATATTGACCATCAATTATAGTTATACTTGCGTCGTTTATCGCTGCACCAGTATTTATGTCAGTAACATTTCCTTCTAAGTAACATGCTCTCACATAGTCAACATCGAAAATGTATAAACCGGAATTAATATCACTTGCTAATACAATACCAGAAGGTAAATATGGTGTTGTTCCCCAACATCCTGAAAATCCACCATCAGCTCCATCATATGTGTCATATTGAGCAACTTGTACAAGATTGTCAGGTTTATTTCCGTCTATAACTACTAATCCTGATGTGTACCAAGATGTTACTAAATAGCCATTGAAATAATGAGTATTATGGGGAATTGTACCTGTACCTGCAGTTCCTGGTACTTGAAAATTGTCTAAGAATTCTATGTTTGTAGGATCTGATACATTGTATGCGTCAACGAATCCTTCAGCTCTTTCATCAGTAGTAAAAGCGTATGTATGTGTAGGGTCTGCCCAAGCATTATGCGTAAAGTCACTTGTTGTATTCACACTTCCTAGTAAAACTGGATTAGTCTTGTCGGAAACATCATACATTGCTAAGTCCCCTTCAAAAATTCGACTTGAATAGAGTGTGTCGCCTTTTGCATAGTCATCGTGATGATAAGGACTTACAATTGAACCAATTAAAGGTGGATCCCAAGGATCAACATTTGGGTCAAAAAAATCAGCACCTCGACCTTGACATCCAGCTAGATAAATGATACCATTTTCGTCAATATAAATATTATGACATCTATTTAATTCAACTTCGCCGTTAGTAGTTGGTAGCATTGGCTTTCTGAATACAAAATTTATTGTTTCAGGAGCTTCAGACATATCTATAATTAACAAACCGTCAGTTCCAGAATCACATGTAACATATACATATTCACCCCATTGTTTCATATCTCTCCATGTAGAATTTGATCCTTCTATAAATGCTCTTTCGATAGGAGCTGTTGGATCTTCAAGGCTATATACTAATGTTCCCATAGTCGTTCCAACAATCGCATACTCAGTGCCATCAGGAGCTACATATCCCCATATGTCATTACCATTTCCTTTGTCTTCTTGTGTGAAATCAACGTGAGCAACGAGCTCTACATTCAATTGAGCAGAAGCGAATATGCCTATGCTCATGAATAAGCAAAGCGAAAGAATTTTATTAATCATAATAAGTTTTAAATCAGAAAGATATTTTTAGAAATAGCAAATTTAATATATTTTATCGTTTATAATATGTCTTTTTGCATGCAACAAGTGATAATCTTTACTTTTTTCTTAAAAAAGTAAAGATTATCACTTAAAACACTTTGCTATTTTAAATCGATATGGAAGAGATTACTTCCTATCGTCCAGAACCATTGTTGTTAATCTGCTAATACAGGATAATTTATTTTTTGAGTTATAGATTTTGATATCCCATACATGGATGGTTTTTCCAACACGGATAGGAGAAACTATTCCAGTTATCGTATCACCTTCATGTACAGCTTTTAGGTGATTCGCATTTATCTCAATACCGACAGCTCCATTTTTTCTTGCTTTTTGACTTGAAATGACGCTTGCTACTGAACCTAGTGTTTCTGCAAATGCAACAGAGGCTCCGCCATGTAAAATTCTCATAGGTTGGACACTATTAGCTGTTACAGGCATTTCAGCTTTTAAAAAGTCTTCTCCTATTTCAGTGAACTTCATCCCTAGGTGTTCGCCCATTGTATTCTTGCCTATCTCGTTTAAACCTTCGACAGTCACACCATCTATCCACATACTCATATGTATTCATTTATTTGTTCTAAAATATTAAGCTTAGCATCTATGCTTACAGCTTCTTCAACTCCATTAAACCAAGTTAGTTGTCTTTTCGCATAATTTCTTGAATGCTGTTTTATTTTATTTATTGCAAATTCAAGTGTACAGTTGTCATCAAGATATTCGAATAATTCTTGATAACCAACAGTTTGTAAGGAACGTAAATGCTTTAATGGATGTAGCGTTTTGGCTTCCGCCAAAAGTCCGTCTTTCATCATTTGATCAACTCGAAGGTTAATTCGATTATACAATTCTTCTCTTTCTCTGCTTATTACAAAGTATTGATAAGGGAAATTAATAGGAACAGTGGGTTTGTTGGAAAAGAATGTGTAAGGTTTTCCTGACTCTCGTATGATGGATAATGCTCTCATTACTCTTCGCTTATTGTACTTGTCAATAGTAAGGAATAAAAGCGGGTCTTTCAATTGAAGTTCTTTTTGTAAAGATTCAAGACCTCCATCTTTTTCAACCTCTTGTTCAAGTTCATGTAAGGTGTTAAAGCTTACATCAGGGAATTCATTGATTCCATTTAGTAGTGCTTTAATATATAAACCAGTGCCTCCGGTCACAATGACTTTATCTTTTGTTTGTAAGATATCGGAGATTTTGGTTCTTGCTTGTCTCATGAAATCTCCTGCTGAAAAGTTTTCATGAATAGAAATATTGCCTATAAAATGATGCTTTATATTCTGCATTTCAATTGCAGTTGGTTTTGCAGTACCTATGCTCATTTCTTTGTAAATCTGTCGACTATCGGCAGAAATTATTTCTGTATCCCACTTTTTTGCAAGTTCGATAGCGGCAGAACTCTTTCCAACAGCAGTAGGACCAGTTAAAACAATTATATTTTTGGAGTGGACTGACATTTCGTTAGATTATTAGTAATTTTATACCGCTAAATTAAGTATAATGATTTATTATATTTTGAGGCCCATTGTAAAATGGACTTTAAAATTGTACTTTCGTAAAATCTATTTATCAGGAATAGAAAATATCCCAAAAGACAAAGCCATTATCTTTGCTAGTAATCACCCGTCTGCCTTTATTGAACCATGTCTTTTAGCTTGCTTTCTCCCTATGCAGTTACATTTTCTTGTAAGAGGTGATTTGTTTTCACTAAGATGGCTTTCGTGGTTGTTGAAAGGTACAAATCAAATTCCTATTTTTCGTCAGAAAGATGGTGTGGAGAATGTAAAGAAGAATTTGATAACACAAGAAATGGTTCGCGAGTTGTTTGCTAAGAATAAGGCAGTGTTGATGTTTCCTGAAGCGCATACCCATGAAAATATTTACTTAAAACCTTTGAAAAAAGGAATAGCTAGATTTGCTTTTATGGATCATGGAGCGGATTGTTACATAGTTCCAGTTGGTGTTAATTTCGATAAAAATATCCCGTTTAATAGTAAAGTCAGTGTTATCATTGGAGATCCTTTGCGAGTAAATGACTATAAGGGTAAAACTGAAATTACACCAGCTAAAAGAATGAATCTTTTGTTAGCTGATCTTACAACTGCTATGAAGGAATCTTTGCGTCATATTGATATTGAGGAAAAAGAAGAAGTGGTTCAAAAGGTATACAGGTTATTAGATAATGAACGTCCTGTTACAGCCATTCCATTCCAAAGTGATGATAGAAGCGTTTTTGAAGAAGAAAAAAAAATCGCACGGGCACTGGATAAAGAAGAAAGTAAATACAAGTCAGTCCAACATTTTTTGTCTACCATTAACGTGAGAAAAGCTGAAAAACCAAGTTTTATCGATCTCTTTTTTATGGTACTGTTGTTACCACTGTTTTTGTTTGGCTTCATTTTACATTTTATACCTGATCGTATAGCAAAAGCTGTAGTTTTGAAGAAGGTTACTTTACATGAATTTCGAGCTCCAGTTTATATTGCATTATTAGTCTTTCAATATATTTTCATATTCGCCATATTGTTGCTGTTTTTGATAATTTACGGTAAAAAAGTACTATTTTTAATCAGTTTGTTTATTTTATCAGGATTGATTTCCATACTTTATTTAAAGATGTGGGGAAATAAGTTTAAATATGTTTTCAGACCAAAATCCCATCACGAAGTGGCTTCAAAGCTGCACAAAATCATCTCCGAATGAAAAATATAATTACTTGTATTAGCATCATGTTCGCATTAATTCTATTTGGGTGTAAACCCACAACAAATGTGAAAAGTGATTCGCGTCCAGCTTACTCAATCGTGATTCATGGAGGGGCAGGCACAATATTGAAAGAAAATATGACACCTGAGAAAGAGAAGATTTATTATGATAAGATGAATGAAGCACTGGATAAGGGAGAAAACATATTGAAAAATGGAGGAAGTTCGCTTGATGCCGTTGTTGAAACTATTAAAATCTTAGAAGATTCGCCACTATTTAACTCAGCCAAAGGTGCAGTTTATACTTCGGATGGAACCCATGAATTAGATGCTTCGATTATGAATGGTGAAGATACGAATGGGGGAGCTGTTGCTGGTGTTACCAATATTAAAAATCCTATTACCGCAGCAAGAGCAGGTTACGAAAAGTCCAATCATGTATTGTTGTCTGGAAAAGGAGCAGAGGCTTTCGCCCAAATGGAAGGTTGTGAAGTTGTAGAGAATTCATATTTCGATACAGAAGATCGATTAAAAACGCTGCAACGATTAAAGGCCAAAGAATCTCAAGGTTTTATTTTAAAAGAACATCCCGATTATAAATATGGTACAGTTGGTTGTGTGGCATTAGATAATAATGGCAATATCGTAGCGGGAACTTCAACAGGTGGAATGTCGAATAAGAAATATAATAGGATAGGGGATTCCCCAATTCTTGGTGCAGGAACATATGCTGATAATAATACCTGCGGAGTCTCTTCAACAGGTCATGGTGAGTTTTTTATAAGATATGCTGTTGCTTATGATATTGCTGCTCGAATGGAATATGCAAACAATACACTAGATGAGGCGGCAAAGGCTATTGTTCATGGAAAACTTAAAGATAAAGGTGGAGCTGGTGGCATAGTTGCATTGGATAGAAATGGAAATATAAGTATGGAATTCAATACCCCTGGTATGTATAGAGGGTATAGAAAGCCTGGAGAAAAAGTTGTGCTAATGTACTAGATTCAATTTAGTGAATTAGTATAAGCTTATTTATTATAGTTTTATTTATGTTGTACACTTCAAGATGTATGTATTGGATGGTACATTATAAATTTAAATGTTTACGAAAGATAATAGGAATAAGTTTAGATTGACGTGTGAAGATATATATTAAAGTAAAGTAATAAAAAAGGGCAGATTTTGAAGAATCAAAATCCACCCATTAACACACCATGAAAAACTTATCGTAAATATAACATATATTTCTTTTAGTTGCCTAAAAAAACAATTGTTTTTAATTAAAAATTAGTAACCAAGCTTTTAAACTTCTTTCAGTATATTGTTTTTATTCGTTTTTATAAACTTGAAATAAATACTTGCTGCTATCAATAAAAGGATAATTATACTAAAGAACATACTAATTAGTTCACCTTTATAGTAAGCATTTGGTTTAAATTCAAATATAATTTCATGTGTTCCAGTGGGTATTTCAAGACCTCTTAATACATAATTTGCTCTTATAAAATCGACTTCTTTTCCATCGATATAAGCCTTCCATCCTTTGCCTCCATACCATACTTCTGAAAATATGGCTAGCGAATTTCCTGAATTAGAAGATTGATAAACCAACTTGTCAGGGTGATAAGAAGTTAATTTTATGCTACCTGCATTACTAAAACTTGTAGAGGATAATGTGAATTCATTATGTATGGAAGCTGTATTCCTAAGATCCATATTTTCTATTGCCTCTATTTCTTCATCAGCAGAACTAGCCATTACTGCATTCGAAACAAACCATGCATTACCAAAAGCACCGCTATTTTGTTGAACCTGTTCTTGGCCAGGTTGACCAGTTATGAAGTATTTAGTGTTTAGCATGTTGAAAACACTTTGATTTCCATTCGTTAGATATCTATCTATAATATCCTGGTAACGCTGCAGTTTTGCAGCATGGTTTCCACCTATTGATTTATTATAAAGGGAGTTCTTAGCTGAAATCCAAGGATTTGCTGTCAAGTCATGAACTCTATAATGAATGTCAGGATCTTTGTTGATTTGATTATCTACTGGTCTTGGCTGAATTGTACTGTCAATTCTTCTTGAACTCTGAAAAGAATCGTGATTAAGATATCTCATATCTACTCCCCATAAGTCGACTAAAAGCATTATTCCTAGTGCACTAAACACTATCCACTTATTAATTTTTTCATTTACAAATGCCCATAGTAATCCACCGGTCAACATGGTTAATAAAAGTGTTCGTAATGCATCGGATCTCATCAATGATGCTCTGTCTTTCATAAATGCATTTACTAACTCTGGGTTATTTGAATATCTAGAATCACTAAGAGCAGTAAAATCTGCAATTGATGGAACAACAAATGCATAAACGAGACATATAAGAGATAAAGCTGCTGTTACTATTACAATCGCATTTGTTGCAAGACTTTTATTCTTTTTTAAATACTTTTTGTCAAACAATTTATTCAATCCTAGAAAGGCTATGAATGATACGAAAATGGCTGTGACACTAGTAATAGATGCAGGACTCCGAAATTTATTTAATAAGGGTAAGTGATCGAAAAGTGGTTGGTTTATCAATGACATATGATTACCCATAGACATGATTATAGTCACGAAAAATGCGAGTATTCCCCATAATCTTATGGCGGGATTTACAACAAATAATGCAATTAAAAAGAGTAAGAATGTAATGGCACCTAAATATTGTGGTCCACTTGTAAAGATTAACTTACCATGATATAGCGGACCATATGGGATTGAACTAGATCCGCTTCTTCTTAATAGCTTATTGGTTGCAGAGTTTTTCGATAGTTTTTCACTAGATCCACCTCCGGCGGCTCCTGGAATGTAAATTGCTGCTAAATCTTCGAAAGTATTACTCCACTGCATAGCATATTCCCACGAAAGCCCCTTTGTTGCGCTACTTGAACCAGGTGTTGCTGCAGCTTTCTTTAGAATAGGCTTTCCCCTCATTGTAGTTTTTCCATATTCATAGGTCGTCCATATTTTACTAGCTGAAGATCCTACAGCTACAATTGTCATTAATACGAGAAGTCCTACACTCTTAAAAATCTGATTCCATTCTCCTTTTATTCCTAGCTGCACAATCTTTATAAGTGTATAAATCCCTAGTACTATTCCAAGGTAATAGGTCATTTGAAAGTGATTGCCATAAAAGGAAATGGCCATTCCTATTACA
>CAZMKA010000101.1:0-12995 GCA_964566605.1 uncultured Saprospiraceae bacterium
GTCGAAATTCTTGCTAAGGCAAGACCAGTCGCTCATTCGTCATATCTAATGATATGTCTGCGTTTTCTGCCTCAAAATCGAAATGATATCCTTGAAATTTAAACCAACAAATTAAAATAGAAATTGTATTAGGATAAAACTTAATTTTTCTGCCATTATAGAGTTCAATCTGTATTAACTGTAAACTTTAGGCTCAAGCCCAAAAAAGCATAACATCCATATTATAATTTTAGTGTTACTAAATCCGCAAACTCCCAGCTCCACTAAATTACACCACTTTTTTTTGCACGAAATCACTCACGCAATAATTAGAAAACTTCCAACCTTATTCTTTGAATCTTGTAATTGTAAACTTTGGGCTCAAGCCCAAAAAAACATAACATCTAACTTATAACATTTTAGTGCTATTAAATCCTCAAACTACCATAACCATTACCTCTCACCACTTTTTCTTGCAAAAAATCAATCCCACTCTCAAAACTTACCACTTATTCTACTTACTCTTCTTCACTTTCTTGCCTCTCCCTCCCAAATCAGTAACCACACTTATCATCTTACTGCTTCCATGATGATGTTGTATTCCAAATGAATATCCCACAACAAAACGCTTTATCTTAAACTCTACCCCTCCATTAAATCCCGCAGTTCCTCGTATATTACTAATTAACAACTCCCGCCTCAACATGTGATTATAAGAAAACCTCAACTTTAGAGCTTCTTTCTGACCCAATAAAAACTCACCGCCCAAAATAAAATGCCTGAATAAATTATCTCCAAATACCGCAAAAACCGACGGCGCAACATCTTCACTTAACAAATTTGTCGTAACTAAATTCGGGTCATCGTATCGAACATCCCATTTATATAAATGATGCGCTGTAATGTGATACCTAAAAGGTAGATGCTTTAACTTTTTTGAAAAACCAACTTGTAAATCAAAAGGCATAATCCCGCCTCCATCAGTATAATCCTTAACCACAAATCCTATATTCTTAATACTAACACCAATATTAGCTTGACGCTCTTTCAATATATAATGCCCTCCTATATCCCACGCTAATCCAGTTGCAATGTAGGATTCCAATTGCGAATAAATGAGCTTTGTGTTAACACCTATACTGAAATTTTCGTTCAACGCTCTACTCACCCCAAATACCAAAGCATAATCTGCAGCACCAAATTCCGCGGTTCTATTCCCCCACTCATCTGCTCCATTAAATGTACCGTAATCTGTAAATTGAACGCCTACACCCCAATTTAATTTCTTCTTCTTAAACTGATTACCATAGCCTACATATCCAGACCGAATACCACTAAACCCAAACTGCAAATTGAAACTAGCAGCATTATACATCGCATCATTCAATAATGCCGGATTCTGAACCGTGGTAGCAATATCACCGCTTTGCGTTGATATCATAGATCCTCCCATAGCATGCGTATAACTACTAGGTGATACATTAAGGAAGTTAAATAACGACGAACCACCTTGTTGCGCATGAAGCACAATCGAAAGTAGACTAAGACTTATAATCCCTAAAATCCTATTCATCATATTTTAATTTTAATGCAACATCACCTTCTCCCTTTCTCCAAACTGTCTGACATATATACTCACCCAAATATATGCCGCATTCCATTTTCTTAATCACTTCTCCTTGCTCAGAATATTCCGTTAATAACCCAACCTCATTCGGACCATCAATAAAAGTACCTGCCCAATGAATTTGACCATTTTTATAATATTCTTCAAACGGCCCATTCTCTGTAAAATCAACCATCGTAACTTTCTCCTTCAACTCTCCAGTTTCATAATACACGTAAAATAACGAATCCAAATTACCATTTGTGAAATTTCCTTTTGTATGAATTTTCCCATTCGGATGAAATGTCAACTCCTTACCATTAAGTACACCTTTGTTATATGTTTCCACAGTTGATAAGTTGCCCTCTTCATCGTACGTCCTCCTTATTCCATCCATTTCACCTGAAACATAGTTAACTATACTAATCGTATCTACTCCATTGGGCTCAAACTCGATATATAACCCGTTCCGAATAGAATCCTTATCGATGTAAAAAATTTCTTTGTTGTATTCATTGTCTAACACAACTTTTATTACTGATGATGTATCACATGAATAGTGCATCATTAGAATTAATAGACTAAGATAGTATAGTGTAAATTTCATTGGATTGTAGATTCTAAAACAAAACGCAAATAATTTATATTAATTATCTTTTTACAACTAAAACATCAGTAAAATAAGCATTTTTGTCTTTATAGAAATGTACAAGCTCAAACCCATTGCTTGAACTCAATTCAACAAGCTCCTCTTCACTGTATTTTCTTGACAATTCCGTATAGATCAGTTCATTTTTTTTGAAAGAAAATGATTGTGCTAATTCGTTAATTGTAACCTCTTGTTCCTCTAGTGAAATCAGATAAGAAGTCACCTCTCCATTTCTTGGATTATATGTCGAATAAAAATCCCATTTTTCCAAGTCAAAATCTCCGCCTAATTCCCTGTTTATTCGCTTCAATAAATTAAGATTGAATGCCCTGGTTACACCTTTAGAATCATTGTAAGCTTTAGCAATAACATGTGGATTTTTTTTCAAATCTACACCTATTAACAAAGCATCACCTTTTCGCATTCCCTTATTAATTTCACCTAGCAATGCACTCGCATCTTCCAAGGTATAATTACCTATATTCGACCCAAGAAATAAGACCATACTCGGCTTTTCATCCTGTCTCAATTGACCTAACATGTCAAAGTAATCACCTGTCAATGGAGCTACTTTTATATCACCAAGGGCACTTACAACATTGGACAAAAGCATGTCATTTGCTTCTTGAGAAATATCAATTGGAATGTAAGTAAAATCGACATTCTTCTCCTTCAAACATCTTAAAAATTCTATCGTTTTCTGACCATCTCCTGCACCTAGTTCCACAATGTTGAAACCTCCTTGAAACTCTAAAGCAGAATAGATTTCACCTGCTTGTGTTGACAATATTTCATACTCTGCTTGAGTTAAGTAATATTCATCAAGCTCCATAATCTGCTTAAACAATTGACTACCTGTATCATCGTAGAAATAACGACTTGACAAGTATTTCGTTTTGGACGAAAGTCCATCCTTTACCGACTTTGCAAATGATTCCATCTTATCTATTTTCTGCTAAACGAATTCCTGTAAATTGCCACCTAAATTGAGGGTGAAAAAAATTCCTATATGTATTTCTACTATGATTAGGTGAAGTAACTGATGAAGCACCTCTCAACACCATTTGGCTAACCATAAATTTTCCATTGTACTCCCCGATTGCACCTTCTGCTTTATTAAAATTCGGATAAGGCAAGTAAGCACTATTAGTCCATTCCCATCTAGTTCCCCAGTTCAACTCTTCACTCGCAACCTCCCATTCTGACTCAGTTGGCAGTCTTTTTCCACACCATTCGGCAAAAGCAAAGGCTTCATAAAAACTTACATGTGTCAATATCGACTCAGGTGTAATTTTCTGTAATCCACCCAAGGTGTAATGGTGCCATTCACCATCAATTTTATGCCAATATAAGGGTGCTTCTACCTGCTCTTTTTGATGCCATGACCAACCTTCATCATGCCATAAATGCGGTTTTTTATAGGCGCCATCTTCTATGAATTCTAGAAATTCTCTGTTTGTAACCAGCTGTTTTGAAAGCTTACATGCATGAATATAAACCTTGTGCCTACCAAGTTCATTGTCGTAACAAAATCCCTCGCCCTCATACCCTATCGAATAAACACCTTCCTCTATATCATACCAACCGGATGACTCATTCTTTGTCTCTGTGGGAAGATAATTTGGTTTATATATGGGAAAAATTGGGTTGTGACCCAAAGTGTGTTTTAGATCAGTAATCAGTAATTCTTGATGTTGTTGTTCATGGTTCAAGCCCAAAATAAGGATGTTTTTGGCATCTTCCGTTAACGAATCTTCAATTAATAATGCTTCTACTTCCTTGTTAATGTATGCCCTGTACTCATAAACCTGCTCTACCGTAGGTCGAGTAATACTACCTCTGTTTTCCCTCATAATTCGGTTGCCCAACGCATTGTAATAACTATTGAAAAGAAAGGAAAACTGCGGATGAAATTCTTTATAATTCGATTTGTACTTTTTCAAAAACAATTCTTCAAAGAACCAGCTCGTATGCGCAATATGCCATTTAGGTGGACTTGCAAATGAAACGGGTTGTGGAATGTAATCTTCAACATTTAGAGGCTTACATATCATTTCAGTGTATGCGCGCACTTCTTTGAATTTATCCAACAAAGTTTTTGTATCCTGAATATTAGTTGTTAATTGCATTCACTGAATTTATATATCTTATAAGTTAAAGTATGAAAGTCTTTAAATTAAAAGACTTCTCAAACATCTTTTATTTTCCTACTTTTATCTCCAAACCTAAACTAATTTGAGTTTTTGAATCATATTCTAAGTACTAAACTTCTATTATAATCTTATTATGCGAAAAATATTTACTCTAACTTCTATCATTGCAATAATAGGAATAGTGTTGCTAAGTTTCTTTATAAGCCCATACTTTTGGTTGTCTTTTATATTAGTAGGACCAATTGTTTTATTGGGTTTATATGACATGATTCAAAATAAAAGTGCCATTGTAAAAAACTTCCCATTAGTAGGAAGAACAAGATTTGCGGCAGAATGGTTGAGACCAAAAGTATATCAATATTTCGTTGAACCTGACCATGAAGGCCGACCGATTCCTCGGATATTTAGAAACATCATTTACCAAAGAGCTAAACAAGTAACCGACACAACACCTTTTGGAACCCAAATTGATTTGTATGCTGAAGGATACGAATGGATGAATCATTCCATCGCTCCTATTGATTCACATACTTTGGACCAAGACCCTAGAGTGCTTATAGGAGGTCCAGACTGTAAACAACCATATTCATGTTCCCTTTTTAATGTATCAGCAATGAGTTTTGGATCCTTGTCCAAAAACGCGATTATGGCATTAAATGGTGGTGCTGCAATTGGTAATTTCGCGCATAATACTGGAGAAGGAGGAATAAGTCCTTATCATGATAAATTTAATGGAGATCTGATTTATCAGATTGGAACAGGATATTTTGGATGTAGAAGTGCAGAAGGAGGATTTGATGATGAATTGTACAAAGAACGAACTGCACCTGAAAATGTAAAAATGATTGAACTTAAACTCAGTCAAGGAGCAAAACCAGGACACGGAGGAATTCTCCCAGCAAAAAAAGCTACACCTGAAATCGCAAAAATCCGAAGTATCGAGCCATACAAAGCTGTACATTCACCACCTTTTCATAAAGAATTTAGCACGCCAAAAGGACTTCTGAAATTCATGAAAAAACTAAGAGATTTATCAGGAGGAAAACCGGTAGGTTTTAAACTATGTATAGGTCATAAAGCAGAATTTCTATCCATCTGTAAAGCAATGATTGAAACAGGAATTAAACCTGATTTCATTTCCGTTGATGGTGGTGAAGGGGGAACAGGAGCTGCTCCAGTAGAATTTTCGAACAGTGTAGGAATGCCTTTCAAAGATGGTTTAGCGTTTGTTTATAATGCGCTTGAAGGATTTGGGATTAAAGAAGACATAAAGCTAATTGCAAGTGGAAAAATCATAACAGGTTTCCACATATTCAGAGCAATGGCATTGGGTGCAGATGCGTGTTATAGTGCACGAGCAATGATGATGGCAGTAGGATGTATTCAAGCATTGGAATGTAATCATAATACATGCCCTACGGGAGTAGCTACACAAAAAGAACACTTAGTAAAAGGTTTGAATGTTCAAGATAAAAAACATCGAGTAGCGAATTACCACAAAGAAACTATCGAGAGTTTTGTCGAACTTATGGGCGCTAGCGGCATCGATGATCCTGACAAAATCAACAGATCACACGTGCATAAAAGAATCGTAATGAATACAAACATGCGCTATGATGAAATCTTCAAGTACGTTCCTAAAGGTTCCTTACTAAAAGAAGATACTATTCCTGAAAATTGGAAATTTGATATGAGCTTATCTAGTGCTGAACAATTCATCTTAGCACAACCACTAGAGAAATTGCATTTGTAAATTTTTAGATACGAGACCAATAAATATCATTATGGAAGATAGATTATACACCAAGAAAAATAAACATAAGCCTAACGTAAATTGACAAAAAATGGAAAACTTTTTTGGAATCTTAATGAGTTTAACAATGCTGAGTCTCTTTTTGTATTTCGGATACAAAGACGATTACAAAAGGAATCCAAAAGAATTTATTAAAACTATTATTGGTGTTCCTATTGCAATAGGAGCAAGTATTTTTGGCATGAGAGGAATACCTCGTTTAATAAAAGAGTGGCTGCAAGAAGATGAGGAGAAAAAATGAAATTTCAATAAAAGCCTTGTTTTAATAGACTAACATAATACCCATTACACCGCATGAATTCCATCCGGCTTTATGAGAATCAATTTTTGTTTGTAAAGATTACCAATTGATTTTTTAAACATCTTTTTACTCATCCCAAACTCTCTTTTCAACACTGCAGGATCAGACTTATCATTAAAGGGAAGAAAACCATCGGCAGCTTTTAATCGTTCAAGTATTTTCAATGATGTAGGTTCTATCGATTTTCTTTCCAACGGAGTTAGCGAAAGATCAATTTTGCCATCTTTTCGAATATACTTTATGAATCCTTCTATTGATTCACATAATTCTAATGGATTATGTAAGTCAGACTTATAAATCAGTCCACTGTAATACTGTTCGACAATTGCTTTATAACCTATATCCGTTTCTGCATAAACAATCAATTCGACTCGTTGTCCAACACTTAATTCTGCATTAGCTTCTAACTCAAGAAACTTCTTCAACTTCGTACTCCCGACTAGTCGACCCGTCATTTCGTCCAAATAAAGATAGACTACACATGTCTGCCCAACTAATAATTCTTTTTCTTGATTTCTGTAAGGTATCAATAATTCCTTTGACACACCCCAATCACAAAATGCTCCTATTTTATTGACATCTTTCACTACAAGTGTGGCGAATTGATTTACCGTTAAAATAGGTTCTTCTGTTGTCGCTACAGGTAGTTCACCACTATCAGTATAGACAAACACCTCAATCGCGTCTCCTATGTCCATCGATTCTGTAATGAATTTTCGCGGAAAGAGCACTTCATCCCCTTCTTCACATTCAAGATAGTATCCATGTGGTGTCTCTCGAACAATTGTAAGTATTTGGTATTGACCTAAATTTAGCATGTTGCAAAACTAGCAATTAATAATGGGTAAATTAGAATGGATAATTAATAATGATTAATTAGTAAAACCAATGTGATCTGGGAGCGTGAATTGTATTTTAGTATGTAAAATAACTAGATTAATACTCTACTTACCTATCTTAATTCCCAAGATTTTTCGCCATCGACATGATGAATGTTTGACCGACTTGGCCATTGTTACGAGTGATAACACTACCTTTTTCATCGAGAAAAATTAGAGTTGGTAATTCATTCGCACCATACATTAACTTCAGATTGGCACCATTTGCTTTTTCGATATCTACTTTGTAATTAATGAAATTTCTATTGAAATAAGTATAGACATCTCTTTGGTTGAACACTTCCTCATCTAGCAATTTACAAGGTAAACACCAATCCGCATGAAAATCTACAAACACTTTTTTATTTTGGGCGGAAGCCAATTCTATCACTTCCGTAAGTGTATGAGTTGTATTCGATAGAAAATCTACAGAATTAATCACTTTGTTGCTCGCTAACTTATTTTTGGAACCACAAGAAGCAAATGCAAAAAGAACAAGCATTAACAATACTTGGTAACCACTAACTTTTAATACGTTTTTCATACTTCATCATTTTATAATATTTGTAACGCTTCCTTACCATTACCGCCTCTCTATAAGCAAGCAAAAACCCTGCCGAACCATCTAGCATTCCCATTTTTAGAACGTACATTCTAAAAAATCGATATGCAGGTCCGAAAAGTTTTTTAATCAAACTAACTTTTTTACCACTTTTGATCAGATGTTCAGCACCCAATTTTGCATAATTATCAGCTTTCTTGAAATGATCTTCTGCTGTAGGATATGAATAATGAAGCAACTTATTTTCTAAGTTTTTAACTTCAATGTCACCATCTTTCCATGTCAAGTTTTCATGAACTTCCCTTTCGTCCCACTTTACAAATTTACTATGGTATAATCTCTTCTTATAACTTGGATACCAGCCACTATGGTATATCCATTTTCCACAATAATTTGTTAAAATATTGATTGCATAAACATTTTTTGGGTTTAAACCCAAAGTATTTATTTCATCAATCAACTCATCAGAAAGAACTTCATCAGCATCAATGGATAATATCCAATCGTGTTTAATATATTTTTTACCAAGGTTTTTAGTAGGGCCATAGCCCTGCCATTTTATATTTTTAACTATTGCTCCTTTTTCTGTAGCAATTTTTATGGTTGCATCTGTGCTGCCTGAATCAAGAACTATCACATCATCACTGACTTTAGTAAGGGCCTCAATACATGGACCAATTCTAGCTTCTTCATTTTTGGCAATTACAACAGCTGATATCATACCATATTAGCGGTTGCAATAAATGGAGGGCTTTGTAAAGATTCTTTATTATAACTTATAGGTTCTCCAGTAACTTTATGAATACATTTTCCACCTGCTTCCTCTAGAATAATTTGACCCGCAGCGATATCCCATTCTTTTGTCTTCTCATCGAAACGAGGGTAAATATCGATTTCTCCTGTTGCAATCCCTATCATTTTTAGGATAGAACCTTTGGAAAGATACTGAGGATTTTTAAACTGATTAATATATGCTTGTTGGTCGTCACTTCTATGTGAACGAGATACTCCAAATACTAGATTTTCATCCGATGCAGAAATATCTTTTACTTTTAACACTTCTTTTTTATCGCCTTCTTCTACCCAAGCTCCACTTCCTTTTACAGCATAATACAAACGATCTTTTACTGGCTCATAAATGAATCCAGCAACTGCTCTATGATTTTGTATTAAGGCAATACAACAACAAAATTCACCATTTCTATTGATAAATTCTTTGGTACCATCAAGTGGGTCAACACACCACATAACGGGCATTTCTTTACGT
The DNA here is from genome assembly GCA_964566605.1 of uncultured Saprospiraceae bacterium. Taxonomy (GTDB): domain Bacteria; phylum Bacteroidota; class Bacteroidia; order Chitinophagales; family Saprospiraceae; genus JAHDFB01. The sequence continues at coordinate 9,209 of CAZMKA010000101.1, forward strand.
TCTTCGAAACTAAGAATTTTATTTTCTTCACTAAGAATAGGATAAACAGTAGATAAGCTATTTAAACCTTCATTGATGTGCTCATTACTTCTTATATCAGCTTTCGTAATAGGGCTTTCATCATTTTTATAATTTATTGATGGATCTTGATGTTCGTATTCATCCATTACCGCTGCACCTGCATTACGAATCGTTTGTAATACTTTTTCTATATCTTCTTTAGAGAGTAAATCCAATTTCTTAATTTTCTTTTATTATATAAATATCTTTCAAGTCTCTTCCTTTGCCATTGAGATCCATTCCATAACCAACTACAAAAGGATCTTCAACATGGAATCCCGCAAAGGTAACCTTTTCTACAATTTCTGGATTTTTGTTTTTTACTAATAAACTACAAATCTTTAAATCACGCGGTTTATCTTGGATGATATTATCTAAAAACTGCTGGAAAGTATTACCAGTATCAACGATATCTTCAATCACTAACACACTTTTATCTTTTAATATCATGTCACTTGGTAAATGAAAATTCACATTACCTGTTGATTGTGTACCTTCATAAGAACTTGATTTTACAAAGTACAAATGAAGTGGAAAATCCAACATCCGAATCAGGTCAGCTGCAAAGAAAAATGCACCATTCATCATAACGATTACATGCACTGGCTCTGCATAAGATTCCTCGTATGAATCATTAATCTCATTGGACATCATTCTTAATCTGGTTTGAATATCATTTTCACTGATAAATAGCTCAAAAAGTTTGTCGTCTATTGCAATTTCTTTCATAAGAGTGTATTTGCTGTTAGCACATAAGGAGCTAACTGATTTTTTATTAGTTATTATCTAGAATGTATGATTTCACTTTAATCCATATTGATCTATCAAATAAACGATGCTTGTCATTGCTGCGGCTCCTAATTCTAACTCTCGTTTATTTACTGCTTCAAAAGTATCTGTATCAGTATGATGGTAGTCAAAATATCTTTGGGAATCTGGTCTCAATCCAATTAATAAACCTTTTTGGCTTTTAAGAGGTGAAATATCAGCACCACTACCTCCTTTTACAAAATAAACGCCATAAGGTTCTAAAATAGGAGAAAAACTATAAAACGCTTTGTATAATTCATTAAAAACTTCGGGATCAGCATCACAACTAAAGCCTCTAGGTGAAAAACCACCAGCGTCGGATTCAATAGCTGCTAAATGAAATTCATTTTTATCGTTACTATTTTTGGCGTAAGCCAGTCCTCCACCCAAACCATTTTCTTCGTTCATAAACATTACACAACGGATGGTACGTTTCGGTTTATAATTTAGTCTTTTCAATGTTTGAAGAACCTGAATTGCTTGAACACATCCGGCACCGTCATCATGTGCACCTTCACCTACATCCCAAGAATCTAGATGGCCTCCTATCACGATGATTTCGTCGGGAAATTCTGTTCCTTTGATTTCTCCCACTACATTATAACTTAATTTCTTTTCAAGCATTCTAGAAGTATTCCTCATAAATACTTCAACTTCTTCATTTTTAAGAAGTCTACTCAATAAATTAGCAGAATTCGTACTAATAGAAATTGCGGGAATTTGCTTGACACCTTCTTTATATGCGCAAGTTCCTGTGTGAGGGATATCATCATTTCGAGTAGTCATAGAACGAACTAAAACAGCTACAGCACCATATTCAGCAGCTACCGAAGCACCAAAAACTCGCTGATCAACAGCGCCACCATATGCTTCAAATGTTCGAATTGAAGTCGCATCCATAGGGCGGTTAAAAAATACAATTTTATCTTTAACAGCAGTCCCTAATTCACGAACCTCATCAAGAGACTTCACTTCAATAACCTTCGCAGTCAAACCAATTTCACCGGTTCCTACAGTATTCCCCAATGCCAAAGCATCAAGATTCTCCGTACCATAAGCAGAAGAATTTACAATACGAACTTCTTCTTTTATACCTCTTGTCCAATGTGGAACTTCACATTCTTCAAGCCTAGTTTCAGTTATCCCCAAGGTATCCATAACTTGTTTTGTATAGAAAACCGCAGCCATAGATTCCGGAGAACCAGCTAATCTTCCGCCTATTTCTTTAGTAAGATAGCGCAACCATTCATAACAAGTAGATTCTGTAAGGCTTGTATTATATACATTTTTTACAAAAAGCACATCCTTTTCATCAATTTGTGCTGAAAGTTGAAACGAAAAAAGAAAACTTAACGTTAGTAGGGCGTAAAGTATTTTTTGCATATTTAATGGAATCTCGTGAATGAGTAAAATTGCAGAAAAATAAAGTGAAAAAAGAATAAAATTGACTTTTCAGCTAAGATTTTACAAACCCAACAAGTCTCTTATCCAAAAATAATATTGAAAAAATTTAACATTTCTTTTCAATTTCATGTGTTATTTGAAATTTGAATAGTCAATTATAGTGTAACTTTGTGATTTTAACATATAGTTATTATTACTAATATTATATACTTTTTAATTAAAAACTAAATCTAATGGTTTATTTTAAACAAATCTTATCTACTTTATTATTGATTACTTTTTGTGCCTTCAGCATGTCTGCACAAGAAACTATGACTAAAGAACAAATGCTTGCTAAGAAAGCAGAATTAGAGGCTGAGGCAGCTAAGTATGCAGGTGAAGCAGCAGCTATTAAAGCTAAACTTGATGCTCTACCAGGATGGAGAAAAGGATTAGTAGGAACAGTTGGTTACGGATTAAATGGAAATAATAATTGGTTTGCACTAGCAACACCACAAGCATCTTCCAACAGTATAGGATTAGGAATAAATGCGTTTGCAAATAACGTACAACCTAAATATTTTTGGAATAACTTACTTAATGTAACAGTACAGAGATCATCAACAAAAGTTGATCCTACAGCTGATGCAGTAATTGCCTTAGCAGAAGGTCTTGATTTATCTTCTTTGTTTGGATACAAAATTGCAAAGAACTTTGCAGTTTCAGCAGAAGGTAAATTTACAAGTTCTATACTTCAATACGATCCTGAAGCACAAACATATGGTAGTTCGTTTCTAAATCCAGCGAAATTAACAGTTAGTGCAGGTCTTACTTACACAGGAATCAAAAACCTAGTTGTCATTTTGCACCCACTAGGATATGAAAGAAACTTCCCAGGTGAATTAATTTCAGCAACAGGTGCTAAATTAGGTGCTACTTATGCAGCAACAATATGGAAAGGAATTGCTTGGTCTTCTAACTTATCAGCATTTATTCCTTACACAAACGGTGATGGATCAGTTGAATATGCTGATGCAAGTGCTCAACTTAGAAGTGTAGATTATTCTACAGCAGAATTAGTTAACTACACGTGGTTAAACGGTTTCTCAATGAAAGTATTTAACGGAATTACAGTTGCGTTAAATGTTGGATTAAGAGGTGACAACCAGATTGGTGACAAAGGACAGATTGCTTTAGCAACTGATGGTGGAAGTGTAGCTGTAAAAGGACTTAAATTACAGTCTTTCTATACATTGGGTGTAGGATACACATTCTAATAAGGTTTATGCCAAAATTGGAATAATAAAATACGAAGGCGCTTTGCAGGGATGTGAAGCGCCTTTTTTTATTGTTGGAATTTTAATGTTACTAAATCCTGAAAACACCACTACTAATAACTCTCATCATTATTTTTTGCAAAGTATTCTTTTAAGATTTCATTTACCTTACTCTAGCCTATTTATCGGTTCCTTCGATTTTTAATTGATGATTCTTGCTTACACTGTTACTAAAAAATTTAGTGTTACTAAATCCT
>CAZMKA010000102.1:0-10201 GCA_964566605.1 uncultured Saprospiraceae bacterium
CACAAGAATATTGAGGGATTACTATGCATTGTCCTTACTTGTGAATATCCCAAAGTAAATAGACGATTATAAGTAGATTTTAATTTCACAAACTTTCATTTTTTTGGTGTTACTAAATCCTGAAACCATTGCTATCACTACCTTATAGCAAATTTTTTTGCATTGACTCCTTTGGTCGAAAGCAAAAAACATGTTTATGAGAGGGTAGAGTACTTAGCTTTAAAACAAAGTAAATAGACGATTATAAGTAGATTTTAATTTCACAAACATTCATTATTTTTTAGTGTTACTAAATCCTGAAACTACTACTATTATTACCTTACAGCAATATTTTTTGCAGGGATTCCTTTGGGCGAAAGCCAAAAACATCTTTATGGAAGGGTAAGGTGCTTAGCTTGAAAACAAAGTAAATAGACGATTATAGTTGGATTCTAATGTTATAGTATATTCATTATTTTTTAGTGTTACTAAATCCTGAAACTGCTACTATTACTACCCTTACAGCAATATTTTTTGCACGGATTCCTTTGGGCGAAAGCCAATTTATGTTACTTCAATAACCAATCCTTAATCAACGTTTAACCCAAAGCCAATTCCTTTCTTCTCTTTGAATATGTATAAATTACACTCGCTAATAGCACTACGATACATACCATAATGAAATATGCCAAACTTACTTCTTCATTCATATGACGAACAACTATGGCTATGAACGACCATATCCCAACCAACGGAACTTCATACCATTTCTTTTTTACAACCAATAAGACCATAACTATTGTAGCTATAATTGACATGATATAAAACCATGGCAATTCACCGATCATTCTAGGAAAAGCTGTAGTATTTAAATAAGCGGAAAAATTCGCTACTGTGGCTACAATAATCCAACCTAGATAAATGCGCACAGGTGTTGCTATTGTCCACGAAAGTAATTTCGATTCATTAATCTCTGTCTTATCAATCGATATGGCTGTTAATATCAAAGCTATCAAAAGGACAGACATAACTAAAGTAGAAATACCGGTCATTAGACTTAACCAAACATACACCCAAAGGCAATTCATGATATTCGCGAATATAAATGATGGACTTATTTTTTCAACAATGGATGAGTTTTCTTTAGTGAATGCCAATCTAAGAATTTGGATTCCTTGCATCAGTATGGCGATAAATATGATTCCCCATATACTGAATGCATAACCCGCAGGTGTAAATAGATTGTTTAATTCGTCGCTTACATTACCTACTTCATTTCCGTTGAATCCATAAATTGCAGAGTAATTATTCCATGCAACTACCACAATGATTACAAGCATATTAATTATTGCTAAAGCCTTTTTCATACATTTCGTTTAAGTTCTAACTCTTAATTCAGCTTAATAGTTTACCGTTCAAGTTTACATATGATACAAAGCTATATATGTTTTTGACTAAATTGTACATTTTTTAAGCCTTGTTTTGTCCCAACTTTGTAATCAAACACTCTTTTTGAAAGTACATACAATTATTTTTTTATAAAATTTTAAATATGAATATCCATATTTTGCCATTGTTTATACCGCTTTTATTTTTACTAGTATATCTTGAATGGATGCATGATATAAAGGAAAGTCGTGAATCAGGAAAGAAAAATTTTAAGTTTCAGAGCTCGATTACCAATATCACTTTTGGAATTTTAGAGAGAATTTTTGACGTGTTTTTCTTCTTTGCAGTAGTTGCAGTTTTTAATTTAGTGAAAGAAAAGATAGGTATATTTTCAATTGAATTTCATCATGTTTTTGCTTGGTTAACATGTTTCGTTTTTCTTGATTTTATCATCTATTGTTTTCATAGAAGCGGACATACAATTAATTTACTTTGGGGTGCCCATGTTACGCATCATCAATGCGAGGAATTCAATCTTACTGTTGCTTTTCGAAACAGTATCTTCCCACATATATTTCGAGCTTTTTATATGCTCATTTTACCAATTTTAGGTTTCCCAGGTGAAATGATAATCATATGTCTTGCTATTTCAGGGCTTTGGCAATTTTGCATTCATACCAAACATATTAATAAGCTTGGAATCCTAGAGAAATTTATGATGACACCTTCTCATCATAGAGTGCATCATGGAAAAAATCCAATGTATATTGACAAGAATTTCGGAGGGTTTTTTATCATTTGGGACAGATTGTTTGGGACATTTCAGGAAGAGATAGAGGAAGTAGAATTTGGGATTACTGACGAAGTTCAACATAATAATGCTCTTGTGGCTATGACTCATGTATGGAAAGACATTATTAAAATTTCTTCTGGTAAAAATTCATTTTTGGCTCGGTGTACATTATGGTTTCAATCACCTTCTCAGTTCTATAAAGACAATGAATTAATGCTGAAAACTACTACTTCCCAGAAATCAAAAAAACGTAATGTATCTAAAAAAACGATAAAGTATCAAGTTCTTCATATGATTATCGTTACATTAAGCATGATGCATTTCTTAGTGTATGTAGAATTTTACACACCATTATTAAAAGTATTTGCCATCTTATTCATTCTTGTCTCCGTAGTCAATGTGAGCCTACTTTACACCAATAATAGTTACGTAAGACAAATAGAAAATTATAGATTAATTGTATATATGCTAGTACCAATTCTATTAAAATCGAGTATATTATTCATGATCGGTGGGATTGTAATAATAGTTTCTTTTCGACTTAAATGGGGGCATACAAAACTTTCAAGACGAGTTAATAACACTTACGTAAAAAGCCCCAAACTTCATAGAAGTTAAGGGCTTTTAATTTGAAACATGAGTTTAAAAATTAGGTTAGTAATACTTAAAAGGCCTCATGTTTGAATACTAATTTAAATTAGCTTAGTTATTAATTGACAAATAATATAATAATCGTTTAACTCAGAATTTAGGTTATTTTCTAAGCTTAACTATTTATTTTTAAAGATCACTGCATCGGATGCGTACTTAGAACGTACCTTTCTCAATTCACTTTGAAGATTACTTTGGTTGCAAGAAGTGTAAATTCCTATTCTATTTAGTCCTCTAAAAGGTGTCTCGAATATTCGATAACCATCAGAAACTAAATTTTCTTTAAGCTTTCTTGAGTTTTTGTTTTCTGCAAAACTTCCTATTACAATTATGCAATCATCAGAAGAAGAAGGAGTTCGTACTTTTTCTTGTACTTCCTTTTCTATAGGAGTTACAGGCTTTACTTGTTCTTTAATCTGAGATTCTTCGTTAATTATTTCGTCCCCGTTATTCTCAGTCTCATCCGAAAAGTCGAAATTCTTTTGGGATGGAATTACTTCCTTCACATTATTAAGGTCGGACTTTACTTCATCAACTTTGACTTCAATAGAGTCTATTGTTTGTATGCGAGAACTATCTATTTTTTGATTTTCAGCAACTATAACAGCGTTGTTTTCCTTCTCAATGATTAATTCTTCTTCTACTTTTTCGTAGATTTTATCATCGATTTCGATTTCAGTTAAGTCGCTTTGCTCTATGGTGTCTTTAACTAAGAAAGAAGTATCTCCTTTGAAAGTATAGAATAATATGAAAGCTAATGCGATTAATACTACAATGATTCCAATTGCAATATCTGTCTTTTCTTTTTTGGACATTAATAAATAATCGTTATCAATTAAGAAATAGTTTTGGGCTTAAAGCCCAAAAATAATAATGGAGGAGGAAAAACTAAAACCTCCCCCATTAATTATAAGTAAGGGTAATTACTTCTTTATATTCTTGAAAAAACTCTTCATTTCTTCTCCAGCTGCTTCTCTTCCTCCTAGTCCGAATGAAAGTGCAAATGCTACTGCCACTGATCCTAGTGTTAATCCGAATGCTAAGTTTACAATACTTTCAGCTATTCCCATTGTGTGAAGACCGAATGCTAAGAATATTCCAAGAATTGCAAATCTTACGATAGGTACTAAATAACCATTTGACTTAGATCCTGATAATGCCTTTTCAGCTAAATTCGAGATAAATAATCCTGCCATTAAGATGATAAGACCGAAGAAAACTCTTCCTGTAATACCAAATATGTTTGTCAATATTCCTTCTACTTGCTCTAGTTCTAATTTATCACAAGCTGCGATAATACCAGTAAACATAATGAAGAATAATGCAATGTTTCCTATGATTGAAGACAATGAAGCTTCACCTAAAACAGAGTTTAGACCCAAGTTTCCAGCGAATTTATCAAGTCCTACATTTCTTAATAATTCTGTTACGATTCCTACAACATATCTTCCTATGATGAAGAATACAGCTAATAAGATAGCTGCTGCGATAATCTTAGGTACAGAATTTAATAATCCTCCTAACATTTCAGAAGCAGGCTCAGAAATTACTTTCATTTCCAATGTATCAAGTGCAACTATCAAAATAGGAATGAATACAATAATGAATACAACTTGCTTAAGAATTTTTGTAAGATTAACTGATCCTGCGCTTATGCCCATTTTTCTTCCGAAATTTTCTAATCTTTCCGATAAAAAGCTTGTCGCTTCCGATAAGATTGTTGCAATAACATATCCTGCGAATCCTATTATTCCTGCACCTACAATATTAGGTACGAAACCAACGAATCCTTTTAACATTGATTGAAGGGAATCTGTAACTTCTGTTATTCCCATCATTCCTAATGCGAAGATTAAAGCATAAAGTACAACAATGTAGTAAACTAACTTCGCAACAAATGTATCAATACGAAAAGATGAGTTAAATTTCGCTGCTAATTTTTCGTCAATTTTAGTTCTACCTAGTAATTTAGTGACAATTCTTTTAATAATTCCTGCAACAATAAATCCAAGGATTATTACTGCGATTGCTGCTAAAAGTTTAGGTATACCTTCGCCAAAAGAATTGGAAAGTGAATCGAATAAGTTTTTAAATTTGTCCATTTTAAATGAAAGGTTTTATGTTTTCTAAAAACCTAAGACGGAAACGATTTAACTAAACCACATAAAATTTTAACATTTCTTAAAAAATGTTAAAATTTATTTTTAAAACCTTAATTTTCAAACTGTTTGGAACAAAAAGAAGACACTTTATCACACCATAATATGTTTTTTGAAGATATATTTTAACTGTTTTTTTTCGACTCGATGCATGCCATCATAATATTCGAAATCGACATGTAATCCGTTTCTTCGAATTATTTCTTTTAATAATGCGCGCTTTTCTTCGCTTGTGAATTGATCTTGTTTCCCTATCGTATAAATGATTTTCTTTTCGTGAATTGGCGTTTGACTTTTTGAAAAATCTAGATCTTCTGGAATCCAACTTGAATAAGCTAAGATTTTATCATAGCTTACTTTATTCTTGTACATCCATCGGAAAGCTGAAGTTCCTCCTTGGGAAAATCCAAAAATTATTCTTTTACATCCTTTTGGAATTTGGTTGGTATATTTCTCGTATAAGTCTGAAAGATATATTGAGAAGTCATCTATTTCAGTCAATCGATCTTGCTTAGTCATCCACGTCGCAACAACATCACCACTAAATCCCTTCAAGTAAAATCTTGACAATCCTTCAGGCGCTATCACGAAATGCTCTTTGGGGTTAAACCCCTCAAATTTATAAATCATTTGTTCGCAAAGCATATGTGAACCGTGCAATACAAACCAGAAATACTTAGTGGAATCGGATAATTCACCGTAAGAGGCATAATGTGCAGTCTTATTAACTTGCAATGTATGTTTATTAATTTGCATGACGCAAGTTATGATTTTTGGGCTTTAAGCCCAAAGGAAAAGACATAGGTTATTATCTTTTTATTCTTCCGTTTTTTCAATGACCCATACAATTTTATTGAAGTCTGCTGCTGCATTTAATACAGATTTATATGCTTCGAATTGCTCAATAGGGTACATTACCGCATCGTAGTATTCGATGTTTTCGATAATATAATTTCGGTCATTTTGCTCATAAGTGCTGGTGAAAATTGCTTCTTCTTTTTCATCTATTACCACTTTATAATTAAAGTTAGCACTTTCAGGATTAGTTATTTTATAGCCATTTGGCAGCTTAACTTCAAGTGTTCTATAGTAGTAATGTGGGTAGTTTATTTCTACAGGTAAAACGCGATCTTCAGTTTGGTAGATTTCTTGTTGGCGTCCTATAGTTTCACCAATTTTGAATAAGTATTTGTTACCAGCTTTCTGAATCATGTCCTCGCCTTGGAATTCTAGTTTTATTGCAAAATTTTCTTTTCCAGCATATTTCAATCCATTGTTTATGATTTCTTTTTCATAAATCTCTACATCTGCTGTATAATTTTTCAATATTCCATCAATTATATCTTCGTATTGATCTTCGGGAACTTGGTCAACAATACCCTGTAAATAAGCTCCTGAATAACCTCCGAAATTTACATAAGAATTAATCTTGGGATTACTAATATCTTCAGTAAAATCGATAACAATTTTCATTGTATCTTTAGTGACATGCATGCTTACAGGTTCAATGAAAATAGGATCTGCTACAGCCATGATCTCACCGGCGAATTCCTTCTCTTTAAATCTTATACCGTTATTATGTGTATGGCCATCATTTATTAAAGGTACACGCAAAGTCTTATTTCTAGGGTCAAGGTACATTTTTTGTTCTGGGAAATATATAAGACCATAACTTAGATTGTTCGTTGTTTCAAACTCTTTATCAAAACTCATTTCAAATCTATCCGTGGTAAATACAAATTCAGCAGGTATTTCCAAGTGGTCAAAAATGGCTTTGTAAAGGATTAAAGCATCAATGACTGTTCCTTTTTTTGCTTTTAAAATATCAACGATGTCTTCGTTTTCTCCATAGTATCGATCATTTACAATATTTGTTTTTACTAAGTGTTCGATATTCAAGATGTTATCATAATCATCATCTGTTAATTCAATGTCATCAATAAATTTGATTAGTGTTTTAGTTTCTTTTTTTGATAATTCATAACAGATATTAGTGTATGCATTGCTAACAAATTGATTGTAATTGTAAAAGTTTGTATTCCCATTTTCCTTGTTCCCAAAAAGCCTATAACGAAAAGATTTTCTGTGTCTACTAGGGTTTGCTAATTTTGCTTCATAATTAATTGCTGGGATGTTAGTTTCTTCGATGGATAATGAAATTCTATCTTCATATTTTTCCTCATCCATTACAGCTTCTGAAAGGCCATTGTATGATTTATATTTAAAGATAAGGTAGTCTTGATAAATTAATTCAAATGTTGATTTGATTATTGGCGCACTAAATTGGAATGAAATATTATTATCACTCAACCTAGGGTAGACTTGCTTAACATATATAGTCTCTATGATAGAGCCTTTTTCAAGTCCTTTTACAGCATAGTAAGCATAATTTCTTCTAGTTTCCGTATCTGTTTCTTCGTGAATATCGTCATCATTTAATACGGTGATTTTTCCGTCTGGTGAAATAACTCTATTTTCATTTTTTAAAATCTTTTCCTCAGAACTATAGCTTATATAAATTCTATTATTTTTTTCTATAGCTTCATCTGAATTTACGAGTGTTTTATCATGAAATAGCGTATATTCTGTTGTTGTCTTGCCGTCAGCAACTATTTCTCTTTTACGGTTTTGGAATAGAATGATTTCTTCTTTATCTGCGAATTCAGCAGGTATCTCTATTTCTTCATTTGAAAAGTTGTAGTCCATGAAGGGTTCAGTCTGAGCAGAAACAAAAGTTATTGCTAGAAAAGAAAATATGAGTGTTAATGTATTTTTCATTTTAATTTTGTTTGATACTTAAAGTATTTTCCATGTAATCTTTTATAGATTCGATTGAATCGTTCCACTGGGTAAAATCTTCAAGTAGTAGTAACAGTTTTTTTGTTTCCAAAGTGTAATTAAGCTTAATTTCATTGTTTTCAGAAACGTATTTTGCTTGAAATGAAACTAAGTCATTATTGATGTCTATTGCTTCAGGAAGCTCTGTTGCTTTTTCACCATCTTTCAACTTATACACGACACTCGCATTGATGTATTGATTCTTATCTATTTCGTATGGAGTTTTTCTATCATCTTCTAATTCATATAAGATTCCATGTGATTTTAAAAATAGATTAACGAAATGTTCTTTTCCTATCTCTACTGCGTAATTACCTATCTCAAAATCAAAATCAATGATGTAAGGCAAATCTCTATCTTCACTGTTACGTTCTTTGTAATCCTTTAGAATAAATTTATTATTACCTAATATTACTGAACGTTTGACATTACTGAATTTTCTCTTTTCATCTATACTACTTACTCTATAAACCTGAGAAGTTCGGCTTAAGCCACTATAGCTCATTGATGCAGAGCCAGTCATCTTATTGCCTTCTCTAGAGCATGCAATCTCAATCTTGTTTTCATTTTCTTTCCCTTGTACGATTGGCACTTTTATTATTTCAAAGTTATTTTCATCTATTCCTACTAATGCGTCTTTTCCTTGAATAAAGCTTGAAGGCAATGGGTATTTCGTCATCGCATCTGTTGCATCCAAAAAGATATATTCCTCACCTTTTATATAACATGCGATCATATGATTATCCACTCCTGGTGTAGGCATTTCCTCATAAGTGTAAGGAATTTCTCTCGTCCCTATCCAAGTTAATTTGACATTTTCTATTCCTACACTGTTACACATAGCTTTGATAATACTTGCCATGTCTTTACAATCACCGAACTTTCGTTCACAAACTAAATTAGCTTCTCTCGGAATAAATCCTTCGTAGCCATTTTCATAGGCGATATATTTTATATTTTCCTTTACCCAGTAGTAAATGGCTTTTACTTTTTCTTCTTCAACTTCATAAGGTGAAGAGACTTCTTTTGCGATTTCCTTTAACTCGTCATTTATTGAAGTATTTAAGTCTTTTACAAATGTTCTGTAATACGAATAAAGCTTTGGAACATCACCAAGAAATGCTGGTTTATCTTTTATGTTAGCGTCTTTAATAAAAATAGCAACATGAGGCTCATTATACAGAATACCTGGATTATTGGGTTCATACTTATATGGAGTAGTATTTTCCTTTATCCATTTGTAGATTGTTTTTTTACCTTTTTTTTCCTTTGTGAATTGAATGTCGCCGTTGTCATTGATTACTTTGTAACCTAGTTCTATCTCGTTATCCACTTCTACTTCCAAAGCTAATTTCTTAGCGGCATATTGTCTTTTAAAAACAAAGTGATGAAGTAAATTGTGGTCTGTAAATTCAGTTTCATAATACAACATCTTTCTTACACCTGGTTCAATTCCTGAATAAGTTACTTCTATCTTCTTGACGTCATCAAAAAACACAGAGCTGCTACTTCCTGATGATTCGTTAAATTCTTTAATCTTTACTTTCTTGTTTTTATTATTGATAATAAAAGCATCGTAATAAACTACAGGAGATAATTGGGAAGAATAGAATCTGTCTTTCAGGGCTTTAGCACCTAGATCTGTAAGAACTAAAGATTGTTTGTCTTTAAGTTGAGTAATGTCAAGACCATCCTTTTCCTTTTTAATAATGTAAGTCTCTATATCGTGGAGTATAACTTCAGGTTGACCTTTAAATTGATTTTTATAGGCATCTAAATTTATATCTTCTTGACCATTTGCAATGAAACAAACTAATAACAGTGCAGCAATTGTTTTCCATTTATTCAATTGCAATACAAGTGTCTGCTTCATATGTGAGTGTTTTTTTAAGCTTTCCGTTTTCATAAATTTTATAACTTCCATGATTCATGTCCATTTCCGACTCTATTTCAACTTCCTTTTCACCATTCTCATTAAAATACAATGAAATCCCTTCAAGTTGATTTTGCTTATATATTCTCTCAAACAGCATTTTCCCGTTGTCATAATACAGCGAGTGAATACCATCTAAATGCCCGTTTTTGCGATTCTTTTCAACTAGTAATTGCCCTTCTCGCGAGAATATTTCCAATTTTCCATCAATATATTTTTTATTGATAATTATATTCAAAGCTGGCTTACCATTTTCATATTTTATACTTAATGCTTCTTTTCCATTTCCACACACCACTGTCTCTCCAAGATTACCTTGGTCATTTCTACTTTGGTAAGATGTAATTAAATCATCTTTCATGTTCATAATCAATAATGTATCTCCAGTTGGCGAATAAAATATTTTATTACCTTGCTGCTTATCATTTTTGTGATTCGCTGTTCTATATGCATTACCAT
>CAZMKA010000102.1:10211-12985 GCA_964566605.1 uncultured Saprospiraceae bacterium
GAGTAAACCATTCGGCTTTGCCATCCTTGTTACCATAAACATAACTTTGCTTAAATAAATATTCGCCTGTTGGAGCATTAAAAATATACTCACCATGCAAATCATCATTGATAAAGTTTTTTTCAATTTCAGTAAATCCATCGGAATATCGTAAAAAATATTTACCATTTGACACAGCATTTTTAACTTCTCGTTCAATGCTTTCTAAACCTCTCACTCTATACTTTGTATTGCCAGTAAAATATTTCAAATCAACAGAATCAATCTTTTCACCATTCTCATACATGTAGAAATCTGAAACAACAGACTCTAAATAATTTCCTTCATAATTTTTATTACCTGCTCTATCATAAGTAATTTCTTTATGTGGATATCCATTATAAAACATCCTAACTTGAGCAACACTTCCATCCGGTCTATAAAATGTAAGAGGCCCATTTAAAAGTCCTTTGTTGTAATAACAAGTATAAGATAAGAATCCTTCATCATAGTTTTTAAATAGTCCATGTAATGTGTCATTTTTAATATAAGACACTGAAGAGAGGTCCCCATTGTGTTCATATGCAATTTCCTTCCCAGTCTTTATACCATTTTCAAATTCGTTCTTTAGTGAAATTTGCCCATTCGCATAGTAATATGTTGACTTTCCGTCTAGTTTGTATTTCTTATTATATGAGCGATCACTCGCCTTATTCCCATCTTCATCATAAAATGAAATAGAATTACCTTTCAATTTTTTTGGTACACCTTTTACATAACTAGTGATTCCATTTATTGACTCATTTTTAACAGTGTAGTCATAAAGTAACTTATTCTCTTTGTAAGTTTCAACTTTAACTACTTCTTCTTTTTCATAGTAAAACACATCATGGCTACCATCAGAATCATATGTAATAAGTTTTTTATTGCCATCTTCTATCAGTCCTTCTTCAATAATTTCACCGGTATTATTGTATAATTTGAACGGATAGACATAATCACCATCCTCCATTTCATAGTCATTAATTAAAGTACCATCTAAAGCATATGTTTTTACATTACCATTGATTTCTCCTTCTTTATACATATATTCATAGGACTTATTTCCATTCAAGTAATAGTAAACAACTAATCCATCTCGTTCACCATCTTTGTAATTAAGTTCCGAAGATTTATTGCCATTTTTATAAAAGCATTCTACCTTTCCATTGTATACCCCATCTTTATAATTTTCAATACATTCTTTACCTCCATGTAAATAAGAATACATGTATTCTCCATCTATTTTACTTTCTTTGAAATTCATTTCGAATATAACATCTCCAGCTGCATTGTAGCCTGTGGATTTGCCATTTTTCTCGTCATCTTTATAAGTTGTTTTTTCGGTTATATTTCCTTCATCATCGTAAAAAGTAGCTACGCCATTAATTCCGCCTTCTACAAAAGGAAAAACAGCATTACTATTACCATATTCATCTAACCTATACCAATCGCCTTCGTATAAATCGTTTTTCACTTCACCTTTTAAAAATGGCGTTCCATCATCGAATGCATATGCAATGTTCTTTTTCTCTCCATCTATTTCTTGAGGAACTGTGAAAAATATTTTCTGAAAATCATCTAGAATAAACGATTCGTTAAATGCAACAATATCTTTAAATTTTTTCTTTACAATTTTATTAATCTTCCCTTTTTCAATAGAAACCATTGTGTAATAAGTGAAATCTTTAATGTGATCTTGCTTTGCAATCTCTTTTAGAAAGCTAATGTATTGATTTTCAAAAAATCCATCTTTTATTTCATGATTCTCAGCATATTCAAGAACCGCCTGTAAATATCTTGTATAATTATAATCTAACTTACTCTCTATTTTATACTTTTTATTTAAGGGTAAATTATTCCTTAGAATTTCTTCCAATTCACTAAAATCATCTCCTTCTCGAGTAAATTTGAGTCCCGATAAATCTTTGTATGTCGAAGCTAGATTCTTATCTAACATTGCTACTGTTTCACTTGCGAATTCATCATCCGGTTGTAATGCTAGATATCCTAATAAGCTTAAAAATCCAGGAACAATCTCACCTTTTTGAAGTGCCATGTATCCTAAAAAATAATGTGCTCTATAAAGATTTGGGTTTAGTGTTATAGCTGTTTTTATATCTTCAATTGCCGACTGTGTAGTCCCAAAATCATATTTTGCTAAACTCCTGTAGAAATACAATAGACTAAAATCAGGACTTGTCTTTATTCCTTCATCAAGTACTTTTATCGCTTCTTCATACTTATCCAGTGAATTGTATGCAATGGCAAGCCTATAAAATAAATGTGGGCTTTCAAGAAAACGACCTTCTTCCAAAAGTGGTGTTAAATACTCGATAATTTCTTCATACTCTTCCTCTCCTTGCATGAATTCGACACGTGTATTCACAGCCATCACATAGTTTGGATCTAAAAAGTGGATTTTATCTACTTCTTTTAATGCTTGAGTATATTGACCATTTTCATAAAGTTCATATGATCTAGGACCAATAATATCTAAATCATAGATAAAGTTATCTTGAGAATAGAGATTGAAAGTAAAGAATAGAGAAATTAAAAGGGAATGTATTAGGATTTTCATTTTGTATAAGTGATAGTTTGTATGTCAAATAAACAAATAAATTTGAAATTTTAAATATTTGAGTCTGTTAATTTTCGAAATATGTTCCGTCTTTGCTGGTTTTTTGGGCTTTAAGCCCAAAGAAAAAAGAAGTATGATTAGTCGCATGTTGCTAGAACTAAACCAATAATTATAG
>CAZMKA010000103.1:0-4622 GCA_964566605.1 uncultured Saprospiraceae bacterium
GTTTCAAGGTTACGTTATCAGACCCTAAATAAATAAGGAATGATGCACAAAACAACATTTTTTATGATTGCCATTAATCAATTCCAAGGATGTATTTTTAATAAATTCATCTTATAAATTGAGTGGCAAAGCTAGAATAAAAAAATCATATTAAGTAAATTCTTAATTCTTACTCCTCTTTTCAAGCAATTGTTTTCGCTCTTCAACTAGGGTTTTTACTGTATGATCGATATCGGAATCGATATTATTTAGATAGTCATGAAACGTAAGTAAGGTGAATCTTGCCATATCGTCAGGATGACTTAAGCCAAGTTGAATAAGATAGTGTGAATACCTAGATCCTTCATAAAAATTCCAATTAAGAATCATCCATCTCCCTAAACCATAATGCAATCTGTTAACAACGAATTCTTTTTCAGCACTTTTAAATTTGTCAGTTGATTCTTTTGGAGCTAATGCAAGAATTTCTTGATGAGCTTCATTTAAATCTTTGGGAATGTAAACACCATTAATTCTTGATTTCTTAATATTCCTTTCATATTTTTCATTGTATCTCTTTTCGAACAATGTAACAGGAATGGTATCTTGAGGATTAATAGGTTGATCTTGTGCAAAACCGAAATTAGCAAACAAAATTGCTAGAGAAAATGTCAAAAGGATATTTTTCACTTTATTTTTTATCAATTAACGTAAAGATGGACGAAAAAACTTCAATATTTGAAGGAATTAACAAAACATTCAGATGTCAGGAGTAAAATCAGACTATATCTTTTATTCTGTTTTAAGTTTTATAGGGTATATAGTTGTAATAGGAACGATATACTTGCTAGATAATTATATAGGATTCTTGTTAAATCTTATATTTTTAGCAATGATATTAGTGCTATTGATAATTTCTATAATAGCTGAAAAATTAGAACGGACAAAGATAAGTCCGCTCTATTTCTATTCAATGAGTAGTTTATTGATAGCTTCAGTTATATTGGGTGTGTTATTAAAGTTGACTATCTGATTACCAGCTCATATCATCTTCTGAAGTAGATTCAGTAGAGGATTCATTGGTAGATTCAGATGGAGAAGAAGAATTTGAGTTTTCTTCAAGTGCATTTTTCTCTTCCCATTCTTTCTGTCTTCTTTCGTATTCTTCGTAGTCATAATCAGGCATTAGCTCCGTTTTTACATGATCTACTGCTTCGTTCATACTGTCTACGAATCTATTGAAATCTTCTTTGTAAAGAAAAATCTTGTGTCTGTCGTAACCATCACCATTGAAGCGTTTTGTACTTTCAGTGATTGTAATGTAGAAGTCTTCTCCTTTCGTTTTTCTAACATCAAAAAAGTAAGTTCTTCTTTTACCAGCTCTTACTTTAGTAGAGTAAACACTTTCGAATTTGTTATTTCCTTCCATTCCTCGTTGTCCTTTGTTTTGATAAATTTTTATGCGAATTTGCACATATTATTTTAAACTACTGTAATTTAAATCCTTAAATGTGCTATTTTTTGTCCTAAATTAGCATTTTATAACGAATATTAATGGTTTATAATTGATATAATTCGTACTTAGAACAAATTATAATGCCTTGATACTTACTTATATTTTCGGCTAATTTAACTAGAGAACTTAAAGATTAGTGAAAATCAAATTATAATATGCA
Source organism: uncultured Saprospiraceae bacterium (assembly GCA_964566605.1). Lineage (GTDB taxonomy): Bacteria > Bacteroidota > Bacteroidia > Chitinophagales > Saprospiraceae > JAHDFB01. Next base: position 1,656 of record CAZMKA010000103.1, read on the forward strand.
TCAAAACTAAAGTTCAATTTTAGTTATTTAGCTATGAAAATTATATGATTAATGAAAGGGCAAAAAGCCTCTAAAAACTAAATCTTTTTAATTCTAATTAGAGACTAATTGACACCTTGATTAATATCAAAATTTACAAGATCATAAAACTGTGTACCAGGTTTATTTAATTCAGATGGACTTCCTGACTCGATAATAGTTCCATTCTCAAGAATGATTACTTTATCATATTTCATTTGTGCATGAATTCTATGAGTTATGACAATAGTTGTTTTACCTTTCAAAGTTGTATTAAGACTATTTACTATCTCATTTTCAGTGGAAGCATCAACTGCACTCAAACAATCATCAAGAAGTATTATGTCTGGATTTTTAATTAGAGCCCTAGCAAGTGATATTCTTTGTTTTTGGCCACCAGAAAGTGTGACTCCCCTTTCTCCAACAAGTGTTTGATATGATTCAGGTAAACCGTTAATATCCGAATGAATAGCGGAAAGTATTGCTGCATTCTCAACTTCTTCACTGGAAACTTCGTTTTCTAAACCAAATTGGATGTTTTCAGAAATGGTGTCAGAAAACAAGAAAACATCTTGAGGAACGTAAGCAATTTTCTTTCTTAATGAAGACAAGCTTACCTCATCGATACTTTCACCACCCAAAGTTATTTTACCAGAATTTATATCGTACATACGAACCAGTAACTCTGCAATTGTTGATTTTCCACTTGCGGTCTTCCCTACTATTGCTAATTTTTCACCTTTTTTCAATTCGAAGCTTATATTTTTTAAAGCTTCGATATTAGTTTCAGGATATGTGAAAGAAACATTGTCGAATTTAATATGTGATATATCCGTTAGTAACTTAGCATCTAAAGATTCTTTGATTTCAGGTTTTACATCCATAAATTCATTAATCCTTTCTTGTGAAGCAGAAGCTTGTTGAACTAAAGAAGCGATCCAACCAAGTGCAGTTATAGGCCAAGTTAACATTCCTACATAAATAATGAACTCAGCTATATTACCAGGACTTATAACACCATTTTTGATTTGAACACCGCCTATATATAGTGTCAACAATGTACTTACGGAAATTAATAAGATCATAAGTGGATAAAAGAGTGCATTTACTCTAGCAAGTTCAAGAGACTTTGCCTTAAAATCGTTACTTTCTTTATCGAAATAAGAAACGAATTGTTTTTCTTTTACATAAGACTTTATCACCCGTATTCCTGAATAAACTTCCTGAGCTTGCGAGTTAAGAACTGATAATTGTTTTTGAATTATCGCACTCTTTTTATTTATGATATTACTCACAATGTAAATAGAAATTGAAAGAACGGGAAGAGGAAGTAAAGTCCATAAAGTCAATTCTATATTTACAGAGATCATTGAAAAAATAACAATTATAAAAAGAGAAACTAAATTTATGAAATAAAGCATTGCAGGTCCTAGATACATTCTCACTTTTGAAACATCTTCAGAGATCCTGGCCATTAAATCTCCTGTTTTATTCTCTTTAAAAAACTTTAGATTCATTTTTGAATAATGCGAATAAATCTCATTTCTCATATCATATTCAATAAGACGAGACATTACGATAATTGTTTGGCGCATCATGTACATGAAAAACCCCATTAATAAAGCAAATCCCAATACTAATCCACCGAAAAGCAGTAATGTTTTACTTATTGATGATAAGACTATTTCATTAAGAACAGAATCATTAATTAACTTGTATTCTTTGATACTAATAAAGACATAATCCAGAGCACCCCGAATAGTTCTAGGCATAAGAACTCTAAAACAGTTGGATAAAGCAACAAATAGAATTCCTAAAAGTAGAAGCCATTTATACTTGACAAAGTATTTATTTAGAACTGCTAGTTGCTTCAATGTGAATTTATTTTTGTTGCTGTAAAGTTAGATAATATACTATTGCCAAAATAGTTAAACCCAAATTAAGTAATACAGTTTTGCTAAGAGTGATGAAAGTGCTTCAAAATCATGTAAAATTGAATATTTAGACTTCAAATAAATATTGAATTTAATAAAGTTTTATTTCAAAATCCTACATTATACAATTTGCACCCAATAATGGCGGAAAAATTAAGTTTTATCCTTCGATACTCTTCGTCGAAAATGCTCAACAGGGCTAAGGCTGCCAGCCCATCGGCTTTCGCCGTTCCCTCACTTGAAGTACTTCGTACTTCATCAGCCTTAAAGGCTGAATCGTTTGGTCATGCTTTTCTCCTCGATTATCTTTGGATAATTACTGAATTTTAACCGCAATTATAAAGTGCAAACTGTATTACCTGAAATCAATCCATTTCCGAAACATCAGTTTTCGTAACATGATTTATATTACCTTCAGTCTTCATAGAATCAATTTTAACATCGACACTGTCATCCTTAATTACAGGTAATTTTGTATCTGATTTTCCCTCATTTAAATCTTCAGTTACAGCATCATTTTCTTTTAATGAAAAATCTAAATAGGGTAAAACTTTCGTTTTAGTCTCCTTAGAAATACCCATCATGGTCTTGAATGAATCTTTAGTAATAGGATAATTGTGCTTTCGATATTTTATTATTAAGTTGGCATCCTTCCATTCTAGATATGGATGTTTTCCAAAAGCTTTTACATCTGCTTCATTTATCTTAATCTTTTTAAAGTTTTGAGTATTCTGAAGATGTGGTATTATAACTTGAACTAAGGAATCGCTTAGACCATAAACTTCTGTTAATTGATTAACTGAATAAAACCCTCCCAACCAATTTTTATATTTTATTATCCTGCTAGAAAACCCATCTCCTATTCCTCTTATTTGCTTCCAATCCTCGACATTATCAGAGTTTAAATTAAATGGTTCAATTTTCTTTTGCTTTTTACTGAATGTGTTTTTAAAAATCTTGGGTTTTGAAAACTTTTTCCCTGTCCTTTTTGCATCTGATTTTCCTTTTTGATTTT
>CAZMKA010000103.1:4632-12560 GCA_964566605.1 uncultured Saprospiraceae bacterium
ATTACCAGAAATAGATGTAACTAATTGAGGTTGTTTCTTTTCAATTTGTAATGATTGAACTTTTTTTGTGGGAATTTTATTAGTGCTAGCTAATTTATTATTTTCAATAGATTGACTGGATTTTCGATTTGAAAAACTAGCCACTACAAGTTGTGGTTCGGCTTCATTTAATTCATGAATATTTATTGATATATTCGATTCTGAAGGTAAAATTCTTTTCTGGAAGAAGATAAAAATACTAAATATTAGTATGATTGTTGTCAATAGAAAAATGCCGTTTCTTTCTTCATTATTAAAATAAGTTATTTTCTTTTTCATGTTTTAAATTTTAATGATTGTTTGTTTATTATTTATGAATAAATGATTGTGTGAATCCGTGTAGTCAATAACTTTTGAATGCTCGTTAATACAAGAGTATTCTATAGGTCTTTTTAAAAGTAAGTAATCAATGCTTTCAAATTCATGGGATTGAAAAAAGCTTTCATCGTATACTATTCCTAGTTTAAAATCTTGGATTTCGATTACTTGATTTACAGCTTTAATTTCAATTTCTTGCTGGTAATTAACCCCATTTTTTATTCTCCGATTATTAGCAATCCAATCATATTTTGATTTACTTTTAGCTTGTTCTTTTATATGAAGTAAAGAGCCAGCATTGATTACATCGATTATAATCTCAGATGAATGTGCGTAGATAATAACAGAGGATCCTGAAATATCTTTATTAATATTATATTGATAATAAAAAAGTGCAGAGAAGCTTACTACAAATGTAAGCAATGCAAGTTTGTTTCTTTTCGTAAAGTAATACACGATCGAAAAAAGAGCACAATAATACAGTCCAATTTCTAGAGAGTTAGGAAATAAGCCTTTGATTATGAATCCTTCATTGATCGTAAATATTTCTAATAAGCTAATAAATGAGTTTACAAACCAATCTAGAATAGGTTCTAAAGAAAGGAAACTAAAGGTTTCACTTGATAAAATCAATGATAAAGCAGCTAACAAAATCACAATGAATGTCGCTGGAATAGCAACAAGAGATGTAATTAAAAATAGAACAGGAAAATCGTGAAAATAATACAAAGACAAAGGAGCAATCATCAATTGAGCAGCAAGACTAACAGAAAACAATTGCCAAGCATAGTTCAAAAATCCTTTAAATTGCAATGCTTTATAAATAAAATCATAAAAATAAAGAATCCCAAATATTGCTAAAAATGAAAACTGAAAACCTACGTCATAAATTAAGCCAGGGTTTTTCAATAACATCAAGAATGCAGCAGCGAAACAATAGTTATAGGAAAGTCCTGTTCTACCTAGTGATTTTCCAATTAAAAAACAAGTTAACATTACGCTTGCTCTAACCGTTGAAGGCATAGCTCCAGATAATAAACAAAATACCCAAACACCAATAATTACAAAAGCATATTTTAGTCTTTCATATTTCTGAGGCATATAATTGAAAATGAAGAATAAAATAGTTGTTATAATCCCCACATGTAAACCTGAAATAGCAAGGACATGAGAAGTACCTGTTTTTCTAAAAACTTCGTCAAGTTCACCTAAATCTGTTTTATCGCCTAATAACATAGCTTGAACCAAGGCGATTGCGGTTGATGACACATCTAAATTTTGAATTTTATTTTTAACTGATTCTCTCAGAGACAATATGAAAGAAGAGTTTGATTTCAGAAGTGAAATATCATTAGAGTACATGTAATGATAAATCCCTTTGGAATTATAAAACCTTTGCTGATCAAAAGCAAGAACATTTTCTTGATTTTCAAATTGGGACAAGTTTCCTTTAAAACTTACAACATCTCCAACTTTGAAATCAAGATTATACGATTTAAGTAAAAGTTTACCATTTAGTTTTAAAAAAGAATTTTTAGAAGCTTGATAATTAATCTTTACAAAGTACTTAGCTGATTTTGAAAGTTTAACTTTTTCAATTTCACCAACTAGGTTATCATCTTGATTATAATAGTAAGAGAAATGGCTTTTATCAACTGAAAAGTGTGATACCTTTTGGGCGAAAGCCCCTAAAAATATAAAAAACAATAAAAAAAGAGAGGTATTAAAAAAGGATATGTTTCTCAAAAAATCACTAAAGAACTTAAACGCAAATAATGAAGCTCCACATAAGAACAATAATCCAAAAATTAATTTTGAATCACAATGGAAATTATTGGCTAAATAAATTCCAAATATTACTGAAATAGTTATTCTCAAAAAAGGCATCTTTCTCATTACTCAGAGTGTTTCTTATTAGTGTAATGAGCATATGATTTCGTTCCATTTTTTTTAAAGTATTTTTAAAAAACATTTAGAACCCAATGACAGTAGGCTTTTCAGGCGCTATATTTTTACTTATCATATTATAAAAATTAATAATGTAATACAAAAAAGTGCTAATTATTATTGATGAAAAAGGCAGGTTTTTAAAAAATAATAAGCAAAGTAATTGTCTAAATATTACATATAATGACTAATTTTAAGACAAAGAAGGGTAAAAGCTTAGATTTGCAGTATGGTATGATTGTTGTATAATGAATGTATGTAAAGTAAAATTTAGATTCAAAACTTTCAATTATGAGATATTTTTATGGATTCGCTTGGCTCCTTATAACGGCTTTATTTTTGTGGTACATGATTTTTTCACAAAAAGGGATGTCAGATATAACTACTGACAATCAAACAGAAAGAGGCGTTGAAGTAATTGATGAAGTAAATGGAAGTAGTTACACTACCATTGATAGCTCTCAAAGTGAAGGCTCTACAGTAAACAATGAATCAAATTCAACAGAATCAAAACAAGACTTTCGTAAAGAAGGAAAAGAAAAAGCTGACTATTTAGAATTGGCTAACATTAAGTTTGCAGAGAATCAACTAACTTTACCACCAAATCCGAAATTCTCTATGTATTTAGATTCGATAGCAACTCTATTAAATGAAGATAAATATTACGTAGAATTAATAGGACATACAAGTAAAACTGTAAACTTAAATGTTGACAACTATAAAATCGGTTTAAAAAGAGCAGAACATATAAAAACGCTTTTAATCGAAAAAGGCGTTGAAGCATCTAAAATAGTGGTTGATAGCAAAGGTGCAGATGAGCCAAGAGAAGAAGGGGAATCGGCTGAAACACTGAATAAAAACAGAAGAGTAGAATTATTTTTAAAAACAAACTAAATTCATTTTATGAATATATATTTCCTATTTAGTGATGTAACTAACACTGATATGTTTATTGCATTTCTGTGTAGTTTAGCCGTATTTGTCATAGGTATATTATTTGGATATAGCATCAATTCAAAATACAGAAAAAAAGTTGTTGAATTTGAAGAAGACAATGTCAAGTTGAAGAGCAGCGTAAGTAATTTGGAGGCCCAAATAGAAGAGGCTAAAAAAGCTAGATCGAATGCTGATGATGAAATCGTTTTATTAAGAAACAGAGTTAGAGATAGAGACATCCGAATCAGAGAAACTGAAGGAAAGATGGCAATGGTTTCTAAAAAACTTGATGATAATCAAGCAATGCTTAGTCAACTAAAAGCAGAAAAAGAAATCGTTTTACCTTCTAGTAAGACTAAGGCAGATAAAGTTGCTTCAAGTATAACTGAAATTAAAACAAATGTAAAATCTAAAGATTTACCTAAAGTTAAAAAAGCTAAAAAAGATTCTGATAAGAAATCAACATCAAAAGCTAAGAAATCGAGTTCTAAGAAAATAGAATCTAAAAAGGATTCTAAAGCAACAGGAAAAAAGAAGAGAGGGAGACCTGCTGGGTCTAAGAATAAAGCAACTGCTGCGAAAACTACTTCTCAGAAAAGTAGTACAAAGACAGTTAAAAAAGTTGAAGCTGTAGTTGCTGAACCAAAAAGAAGAGGAAGACCTGCTGGGTCCAAAAATAAAACCCAAAGTACAGCAAAAGCTGTAACAGCTGCAAAACCTGCTTCTAAAAGAGGAAGACCTGCCGGTTCTAAAAATAAAACAACTAAAGCTCTAGCTCCTAGTACAACTAGAAGAAGAGGAAGACCTGCAGGAAGTACGAATAAACCAAAAGTAGCGCCTACTGGAAAAAGAGGAAGAGCAAAAGATGATCTTACACTTATTGAAGGAATAGGTCCAAAGATGGAAGAAGCTTTAAGAAATGGCGGTATAAGAACTTTTAACAAAATTTCTAATACTACTCCTGAGAAGTTGAAGAGTATTCTAGTAAAAGCAAATACTAGGTTTGGTATAGCTGCAACTGATTCTTGGCCAACACAAGCAAAACTTGCTGCCAAAGGAGCGTTAAAAGAGCTGAAAGCTTATCAAGATACTTTGAATAGAGGAAGATAAACTTTTTCGTTTCAAAAAAATTAATATTATGACCTAATATCCAAATTGGATATTAGGTTTTTTATTTTTGTGGAATAATAAAAGCTATGAAATCATTTACAGCAAAAAAGATTAATAACAAACTGGTTGTGGAGTTACCACCCTCCCCTAGCAGTTCTTATACAATCTTCTTTTATTTTATTAGTGTAATATTATTAAGCTTGATATGCTATGTGCTTTTATATTTTCATCCAAATTTTGTCAAAGCATTCGCAATTTCATTTGTTCCCATAGCTCTTTTGATATTTAATTTCAAAATCAATGTTTGGAATACTTTTGGGAATGAAACAATAGAAATTGACAAAATAAAGGTATCAAGTACCTTAGACTACAAGTTTATTTACAAGAAAAGAACTACAGAATATATCATAGGAGGTGGAGTCTTTTATTTTATTTCTAGTAAAGATGGCTCTAAAATTGAGGTAAACGAAACTGTTCCTGTTGATCACAAGAAAAGTAAATTCAAAATAATACTAATTGATGATGGAAAGAAAATATATCAAAGCAGTAATTTCCTCACATATGATGAATTACTAGACTTAAAAGAAAAGCTAGTAGTTTCCAAGTAATCTTCTCATAAACCATTCCAGCAAAAGTAATCCTACTAATAAAAACATAATCCATTTCAAATTAAGCGCAGACTCTGTTTTTACTGAGGAATATACGACTGGTTTAAGATTTTTTGCAGAAGATATTTCATTGTAAATACTTTCTTCATCGGAGTCATAAAACATTTTACCACCGTATTTCTCTACTAAATTTCTTAGTAAATTATGATCCGCAGTTGTGTTGGCTAATTCTAGTTTTACATCTTGGACTGAAAATTTACCTGTTGCATTTAATGTCTTACCATTGAAATTTGTTTTAGCCGCAAAATTGTAATTTCCAGGAGGAAAGGTTCCTGCGTCAAATTCATAATAATCATTAATTTTAGAAAAGGTGAAATCATAGTTTTTACCTGCTTGATTTGAGACGGTAATCTGTGCGTCAGGTGTATTGATCTTTTCGTAACTATCGTTGTATAGTTCTGCTGTAAAGACTACCCTATCATACGATTGATATAGATTATCGCTAGCTGAAGCTCTAAATTTCCTTTTATCTTCTTTAAGGGTAACATATTGAATCGTTTTACCAAGCAGCTCATCAAATTCTACAAAACGATTATTCTGTAAATAGTTGAACAATCTCCAATTCCATAAACCTTCAGCTGCAATTACAGCTTGTTTTTTACCACCTTGATTTTTGATTAACCATAAAGGATAATCTGTTTCAAGGTCACCTATTTTTTGATTTAAAAGTACTGTTGTATTGGGACTTGTTTCAAAGTTTCCAAATTTAGCTGTTAATGGAGGAAAATATTTTACTAAATCTTTTAATTCATCAGATTGTTCCCACAATTTAAAGCCATCATTATTAGTAACCTGAACAAGATTATTACTATTTGTATTAGCTGAAATTTTCACTAAATCTTGAATATTATTGAAGGCTTGAAGATTTACTTGTGATCCTGCGATAAATAAACTTGGTGTATTTCGAGAATTCAACACACTCATTTCAGAATCGATGTTATGCTTGTCGGAAGGAAGATTATGAAAAATTACTAAATCATAATTATTTAGATTTTTATCATTCTTTGCCATTGTAGTAACATCTACTTCGTAATTTTTATTAGTAGTGATACTTTTTTTAAGGGCGGCAAGATCTGGATGAGGTGCATTCGCTAATAGTAAAATCTTTTGGCGAGCGTCAAGGATATCAACATAGAATTTTCTATAATTATTGGATGTAGAAAATTCGTTACTACGTGGTGAGATTTCGATTTGATAAGGAATTACACCCGTTTCATCAGCAGGTACCTCAAAAGAAACAGAGGTAAAAAAGTTTTTTTCGTTAATTGATATTATTTGAGAATCAATAGTCTTAGGCGCGCTAGATATTTTCTTTAATGTAACATTAGTCGAAGTGGCAGAAAAATTAAAAGCGCTTAAATCTACATTCACAACAAATTTATCACCTAAGTAGGCAATGTTGTTATGATATACTTGATTGATTTTAATATCTTTTTTTAGCGTAGTATCACCTTTGGCGATAAAATAAACAGGCGCTGAAAATCCAGTATTCTGGTAGATAGGATTTTGACCTTCATTAAATATACCATCAGTTTCAATAACAATTGCTCCTAAATTTTGATTAGCATAAGTTTCATCAACGAATTCAAAGACCTTAGACAAATTAGTTGTAGGACCAATTAATGAATCAGAAAGTTCAGGTTGAATGGAAGACGAAAAATGAAAAGCGTCTGTTTGGTATTCATTAGATAATTTATCTTTAATGAAGGGTAAAACAGATTTTGAACCAGCAAGAGATTCGCTATTATCTTGTAATAAAACTACTACAGGGTTTTTGACTTGGTCATTATTTACTTTTAGTAAAGGGCCTAATAGCAAGAAGCTTATTCCAGTTACTGCCAAGAATCTCAAGAATCCTAAGCCAAATATTTTCCAAGACTTTAGTTCTGAAAATCGTTTGTCACGAAAATAAAGAAATAGTGCGTAAATGAGGCCAAGGGCAACGCACAATAATATAAAGTACCAAGGATATTGTAATGTAAATGAGTTCAAACAACTATTATTTGAGTACAAATATGCATATAAATTAACTTAATAGAAATGAGCAAACACGAAGAATTTAGATTTAACGATTATTTATGTTTTTAAATTTTGGGCTCGAGCCCAAAAAAAGGGGATAAAAGAAGTCCATATTTAAAGAGTTTTTGAAAAAAAATAAAAAAAGTTGTAAAAAATTGGAACGAAATGGGGTGCTGGTTACACTAATAAGAAAAAAATATGAAGAGCACTAATGAAATTCGGATGGGCTGTTATTATCTATTTGAGAGTTTGGCAAGTGGAAGGAGTTGTTATTATGAATCAGAGGAGGAGGTTCAATTATTTCAAAAATTATTCAAGCGATACATGGAAAAATATGTTGAGATTCATAAGATGTATTTAAGTAGTGAGGGATATCAGATATTACTGAGGGTTCGGTTAAAGGAAACTGTGTTGCGAAATTATAGAAAGGAATGTGAAAAAGAGGGTAAAGAGACAAAGGGAGAATATATTAAAGAGCCGTGGCGGATAATTAGTGAGCAGATGCGGAAGTTTAAGAGTTTGTATGTCCGAGCGGTGAATAAGATTCGCAGAAGAGAGGGAGTGTTGGTAAAGGGACGTTTTATGCGATATTATTTTGAAAGTAAGGAGGTTTTTGATGATTATATTAATAAAATGGATAGCGGGGAGCGAATTCGGAGTCAAAGGAATGGGAAATATGGTGTAAGTGAGCGATGGGTAAGGAAGGTAAAATGGAGTTTTGTTCGTGGGAAGGAGTGGGTTGAGATGTTGATGGATAGGGCTTTTCAAAAGTTAGTAGTATCAAAATTGATTTTAAAAACTCTAAAAGCCCATTCAAAAACACTCCCCCTATATTAACACCCTAAAAATTTCATAAAACCCAAATTAAAATCATGAAAACTCGTAAAATGA
>CAZMKA010000104.1:0-12555 GCA_964566605.1 uncultured Saprospiraceae bacterium
GATAATTACTGAATTTTAACCACAATTATAAAGTACAATCTGCATTACTAATAACCTGCATTTTTTATGATAAGATTTTTCATTATATGTCTTCTCTTCCCTACCCTACTTTTTTGTCAAAAAGAAGCAAACTGGGCATCTCCCATAGATCACCCTATTCGTTTAGCAGGGACTTTCGGCGAACTGAGGAATAATCACTTTCACACAGGGATTGATATTAAATCAAGTAAAGGACAAGTAGGCGATGCAGTTTACAGTGTGGAAGAAGGAACAATCCGAAGATTACGCGTTTCTGCAGGTAGTTATGGAAACACCATTTACATTGATCATCCATCAGGACATACCAGCGTTTATGCACACTTAGACTCTTTTGAGCCCCGACTCTTAAAAATTGTAGAAGATTTGCAATATGCAATGGAATCATTCGAAATTGACACCATACTTTTGGATTCATCCATAAAAGTAAACCGAAGAGAGCGCATAGGAACCATGGGAAATTCAGGTAGAAGTTACGGACCACATTTACACTTCGAGATACGGGACACAAAAAGTGAAGTGCCTGTAAACCCGCTGTCTTACGGATATGACATAGGCGATGGGCTTCCGCCAAAAGTAGAATACATCATAGCCAACATTCTCGACAACAACTTCCAAAAACAAGGCATGAAAAAGATCCCAGTTACAGGATCAAAAGGAAATTACAGATCAACAGTTGATACTGTTTTCGTGCCGGCATGGAGAGTAGGACTAGGCGTTTTTGTTCGTGATGTGATGACTGGAGTGTATAATAAAAACGGGATATACAGTGCGGAATTAAAAGTAGATGATGAAAAGTTATTCTCTTTCGAAATGGACAGTGTTTCGTTTGATGAGTTTCGTTATTTGAATGCGCATATTGACTATGATCACTATCAAAAGACAAAGCACAGAGCACATTTACTATACAAAAAACCAGGAAATAGAGCAGGTATTTACACCGCACCATTGGACACCGCGATTGTGAAATTATATGCTAAGAAACCAAGGAAAATTCATATTGAGTTGAAAGATTATGATGGCAATATAAGTACCGTTGATTTCCTTTTGGCTCGAGCCAAAAAAATGGAAAATTATGATCCCATTGCATATAATTACAAGTTAGAACACAGTCAAGTCAACATCATTAATCAAGGAAACTTTATCGTTAAATTCCCTGACTATAGCTTCTATGAAACCACTCTACTTAGCGTAGAAACTGCTGAAGAAAAAGATGCAAAATATGTTAGTAATGTAATCCATCTTGGGGAAGAAAGTCAAGCAATTCATGGTAGTTATGACTTGTTAATAAAGCCAACACAAATCGATTCCACACTAATGGATAAGTATGTAATCGCAGCTTGTAGAAATAATAAATACGAGAATTTCGGAGGTGAATGGAATGGTGAATATTTTACTTCCAAAATAAATAAGCTCGGTTCTTACGTAGTTCTTATCGATAACACACCGCCCAAAATAAGTGTGGGAAGTTTCCCCACAGGCTTAAAAAAAGGCAGTAGAATAAGCTTTACAATCTCCGACAATATGGAGAGTAAAGGAAATGCGAAGGAGCTACATCATCGAGCAACTGTAAATGGACAATGGGTTTTATTCTCATATGACCTCAAAAGCAAGACCATCTCAGCCAAGGTTGATGATCATTGGCCGAAAGGAACTGGAGCATTCAAATTAGTGCTTACTGATGATCGAGGAAATGAAAGTGTTTACACTAAAAATATAATAATTCAATAAGTGAACGGATAATTTTATGCTCTATAAGTGCTATAATGTCAATATATTATATATTTGTCATCCACAAATAAAAATAATATAAATATGTCGTTCGAAATTGCTGGAAAAGTTGTGAAGATATTTGATATAGAGTCGAAAACAGATAGTTTTCAGGCTAGAGACTTTGTAATAGAGTCTGTAAATGATCGCTATCCGCAAATGATAAAATTCCAATTAACTCAAGACAGATGTAGTATCGTTGATAACTACAAAGAAGGAGATGAATTGAAAGTATATTTTGACCTTAGAGGAAGAGAGTGGAATGGCAAGTATTTTACGAATTTGAATGCATGGAAAGTGGAAGCAATTGCTGCTGCTCAAGGTGCAAGCATTCCGGACACACCAGTTAGTCAAGGTGACTTCCCTAGTGAAGATCCGTTCGCAAATGTAAGCAAACCAGAGAGTACAGCTGGAAACATGGACGACCTACCTTTCTAGTTAACTATGCACGCTTTTCTATTTAGTGAGTCACAATTAGCTGATCTCGCTTCAAAGGTAATTTCTGATTATCCTGAATTTCGAATCTTTACATTCCAAGGCGATTTGGGAGCAGGAAAAACGAGTTTTATAAAAGCCCTTTGCCGCGAGCTACAGATTGTTGACGATGTGACAAGTCCTACTTTTTCTTTAGTCAACGAATACGAAACGAAAGATGGAAATGCTGTCTTTCACATGGATTTGTATCGACTAGAAAATGAAGATGAATTGCTTAATATAGGATTAGAAGATTACCTTCATTCAGGTAGCTATTGTTTTATTGAATGGCCAGCTGTTGCAGAAGCATATTACGATGATCATGTTCATATTTCAATCGAAATATTAGCTAAGGACTATAGAAAGTTCACATTGCATCGTAAAACATATGTTTGATACTAGTAATTTTCATATCTTTCAATTAGAATACTAATCCATATGGGAAATACTCCACAAAATCCGTTTTCTAGTTTTTTTACCAAGGAACAATTTGCTACACAAACAGAAATGCTTGAGCTGGCAAATAAATCCCAGAAACTAACTATAGGGATTCCTAAAGAAACAAGGATGATGGAGCAACGTGTTGCTCTAGTCCCTAATAGTATTCGAGTTCTTGTGGGTCATGGTCACAAAGTAATTGTCGAAGCTGGAGCAGGCGAAAATTCCAGATTCACGGACCATAATTTTTCAGAGGCTGGAGCCGAAATTACTCGAGATCGCAAAAAAGTATTTCAGAGTAGTGTGATTATAAAAGTGCAGCCACCAACTATTGAAGAGCTTGATTTATTCAATATGAATCAAATGCTAATTTCACCTTTATCAATTCCCATCATCAATGAGGAGTTTATAAAAAAGCTTCAGGAAAAAAAGGTAACTGCTGCTGCAATGGAATACATGCAAGCCCCTGACGGGTCGTATCCCGTAGTTCGCATTATGAGTGAAATTGCGGGACAAATTAGTATCCAAACCGCTGCTGAATTACTAACAAATCAGAATAACGGAAGAGCTGTTTTGTTAGGTTCAATATCAGGAGTGCCGCCTACTAAAGTAGTTATTTTAGGAGCGGGAGTTACAGGTGAATTCGCTACAAAAGCGGCATTAGCACTAGGAGCTTCAGTGCGTGTGTTTGACAATGATATTTATAAATTGATGGATCTTCAAGGCAAGCTAGGAAGGCAACTTCATACAAGTACGATTAATCCCGTTTACCTGGGGTATCAATTATTGAGTGCGGATGTTGTCATAGGTGCGCTTCATAGTGAGACGGGTCGTGCACCGGTTGTTGTGACGGAAGAAATGGTGAGTAAAATGAAGAAAGGTTCCGTGATTATCGACATAAGTATCGATCAAGGAGGATGTATAGAAACATCAGAGATTACAACGCATGATAATCCTACATTTGAGAAGCATGGAGTTATTCATTATTGTGTTCCGAATATATCTTCACGTGTTTCGCGTACGGCATCGATTGCCTTTAGTAACATCTTGATTACCCTACTTCTAAGAATGGGAAAATCGGTCAATGTAGCACAGATGTTATTCAACAATGAAGGTATCAGACATGGAATTTACATGTACAAAGGAAAGTTAACTAACGAGTATTTATCGAAGCGATTCGGTGTGAAGTATACGGATTTGAATTTGATATTGACGTCGGATTTATAGAATATTTTTGGGCTTTAAGCCCAAAGAAAAAGTATATTACATCGCTTCCTTTTATTAAATTATCTAAACAAAAAAGCCAACCCCTGTGTAGAAGTTGGCGAAGTTTCATGTGTTCTTAATGGGTAGTATGTACTAATACCATTTTAACCCCATAATGTCGCTAATCTTTTTGCTTAATTTCTCTTTCTTTTCGTCAAAAAAGCCTCGCCGTAACTATGGTTATGTCTACTTTTTTTAACTCGATAAAGAAAAATTATTCTACAAAAACTTATGCGAAATTATGGAGCTTAATTGGTATAATTTTCAAAATTCAATCCTGTTTTCAAACCAAATCTTAAAGCAAGTTTTCCAGTGGTGTAGTGTGTATTATTATTGTAATAAACCTTATCATCTATAAAGCCAAACGAGTCTGCAATTCGTCCTTCAGCAGAATTAAATGAAGTTCCTATCCCGAAAAATAAATCTACAACAGTATGAGATTTACTTGAAGCAAATTGATATCCAAAATCAACAAGTAATCCTACATGTTTATTATTAACAGGTTGTATATCGAAGTCACTAATACGAACCGACGAAGATGTGCCAGCAGTAATAACCGGAGCGATATATGCGCCATTCAATATGTTATCAGCATAACCCCTTCTTATGAATCTTTTCAATTTTAAAGTAGTGCTATATTGCGGTTCTATAGCTAAAGGTGTTTCAAAAATCCCTAGATAACTAACTCGTTTCATTCCTAGTTCGAAATCAAGCGATGTATTTTCTGTTAAAGACTGTTCGTAATTTACAATGTAATGACCTAGTAATAACTTAATAGGCTGAACCTTAATCGCAAATCTTTTTGGACTAGTAACCTTACAGCACAAATTGAAATCTTGAGCAGAAGAATATCCTATTGAAGCAGTAAATAATGCTATAATTAAAAATAACTTTTTCATAATTTAAATTTTCCGTTTTCAATCTGTTTATACCGATTGATATTACAAAAGTAGTTGCAAAAAGCGCTTTGGATTTTCTGATAATGACAATTACACATATTTATTTATACCATATGTGAATTTCCCTACACTGTTTATAATGCATCGCTTTTGACATATAATTAGTGAATAACGAAATTGTGACAGATGCAGTCGTCTTTTTTTTATACTTTTAACTTTATGCGGTATTTAGTTTTCCTATTCTTTATTTTCATAAGTCAACTAGCTTTGGCACAGGAGATCAATACGCGTAATACTGTTTACATTCCTGTCGTCATTCACATTCTTTACAATCAGCAAGAACAGAACATTTCAGTTGAACAGATTACGAAGCAGATAGAGTCCTTGAATAAAGATTTCTCTTTAAACAATGAGAATTTCGATAGCACACCTGCCGTCTTTCAATCTGTCGCAGCTGACATTGGCATTCAATTTTGTTTAGCGTCGAAAGATCCGCAGGGTTTAGAATCTACAGGAATAACTAGAACAGAGACCTTTGTTCAAGAGATAGGACTTACTGAATTATACTTCCTAAGCGATGAAGGCGGGAAAGATGCATGGGATCAAGAAAAGTATATTAATATATGGGTTGGAGATATGGGAAACTCGGGAATACTAGGAATTACTCCACTCCCTGGGGACGGATCTCCAGCGGCAAAAGATGGGATACTTATTAACTATAAATACTTTGGGGTTAATGGTGATCATCAAGACTTGAATCGAAATTTGGGAAAGGTGCTAACTCATGAAATGGGACACTATTTTGGGCTTGAACATATATGGGGGACGTTAAACACGAATTGTGATGATGACGATGGAATAAATGACACACCTCTTCAAGATGGACCGAATTTTGGATGTCCGGACTTCCCATCACCTGATATTTGTACGCAGGGAAATGGTGTCATGTTTACCAATTACATGGATTATACAGACGATGATTGTTTGACCATGTTTACGGAAGGACAACGAGATAAAATCTATGAAACGATGGAGCTTTTCCGAGCAGAGTTAGGTGTTGATAGTGAGTTAAACTGTGTGCTTTATATAGAAGATAAAGAATTACATAACTTTAATGTATATCCTAATCCCGCTACCAATTTACTGCATGTTAGCTTTGAAAAAGAGTTGTACAATCGTGAAATTCAGTTGTATAACACGAGTGGTGTTTTAGTTAAAAATTGGGCTGGAGCCCAAAAAAAAGAGACGTTTCATGTAGGAAATTTAGCAGCAGGCGTATATTTTATAAAGTCGGGAAACAATGTAAAGAAAGTGGTGATTTATTGAAATGCTTGCAAGTCTCATGCAGAAGATCTTCTTTAAAAGAAACCAATACTTCTCATTTTCTATAATGCAACATTTCTTAAGTGAAGTCCTATTTTCTTTTGAAACATATCACCCTACAAAGGAACACAAGCATACTTTCACACATACCTACTTTCGCTAAACCATTTTGGGCTTAAAGCCCAAAACCTCTTCTACTGCTTAATAAATCGACCCACATACTTCTTCTCTTCATCTTCTACTATATACATGTATATACCTTGGGTAAGAGAAGAAACATTCATGCCATCATTATACGCTTCTTGTGCCATAAGCTGACCTGTAATTGATAAGATCGTTACTTTACTATCCGATGAAATCCCGTTTAGATAAAATGTCGATTGAACAGGATTAGGAAATGAATTAATCTCTTCGTATTGAGTTTCCTTATTATTCACTAAAGTACCACAAATCTCAAGAGCAATCAATGTATCAGTTGCTGCAGTTGCTTCAAGTCGCTCAAGCTCGTAATTCGGCAAGAAATATATATCGACATGTCCTCCCCCCTCTACTGAATAAAGGAAATTCGGAACCTGAATATTATTTTCTAGATGCGCATGAATACTTCCGCTTCCATGTAAAGGAACAATAGGTTGCCCCAAAACAACTACATCATCAAACCCATATGGAACAGTCTCATCAGCAGTCCCGTGATAGCTCCATATCGTGGGATCATCTTTATCTATCCACGCTGTATCATATACCGCACCACTATAATTCACTATGCCACGCACATCTTCTCCATAAACTATATAATCAAGATTACCCGTACTTCCATGAAATCCTCCATTGCTTTCCAATAGATCTTGAATGAATGGAAGATTAGAGTCTTCTTCATCAAAAACACCTGTAAGTAAAGCCGTTACTGAACCTGCTGAATAACCTCCTATAAACATCATATTCGGATCAATATTATAAGGATTATCTCCATCAATCGCCGAATGCTTAAACCATCTTATTGCAGCTTTCATATCGTGTGAAGCTTTCACTGTGATATCAAGCGCTGAAGACGAATCTGGTATTCCTTGAAAAATACTTAACAAACGATAATCTATTGTAGCTGCTACATAACCTTTACGCGCAAAGTCTTCACAGTTCTGTTGCATATCTTGTCGCTCACCCGAAATAAAAGATCCTCCATGAGCAAAAATTATCACTGGTCGAGCATCTGCTTCATCAGCTACTGGACTGAATACATCCATAAAAAGATCAATAGAATCACCTGAAACATCAACGTTACTGCCGTACTCGACAGTCGTCATTTCTATTTCTTCAAATACTTCATTGACGTACCTTACGCCATTGCATCCATAATCAAATTGTGCTTGAACAAAGCTTGCAAAAAATAAAAGTAGTATCGTAATTCTCATAAATTAGTATAAATATGCTGTATTAGAGTCACCCTTAATCCTAGGAACTCTAGGTTGACCAAAATTTAAATTCCCTCCAACTCTGAAATTAACTTTCCAGTTTTGCCATGGCAAAAATACACCTATTACATTATCTGACATTGCGTATAATTGCACAGGTCCTATATTCATGACCGAGTGAAGCCCCAAATTGCTGTATGTATTATTTTTATATGCATAAGAAAATCCAATATCCCAAAACTTCCATAGCCTTCTTGTTGAATTCACTCCAACTGCTGGAAGAAATCTATTCTGCTTAAATTCTCCATATAATATACCACCAAATCTCCACTTCCCATACTTATACTGCGCTGAAAGTATTGTTTTCAAAGGCGTATAAGTGAGATAGCGATCATTGCTAATTTCCGTACTAAATGTAGTTACCAAAGAATCCGCAAGAACAGAGATTGTATCAACTGTAATTTCAGAAAAATCAAATCCGTCAAATTCAAAAGCACCTTCACTCTTAACATTGAATGTGTTCGATCTCCAGTTTATAAATCCTATATCCAATACACTTACCGAGTAAGTCCATGGACCTTCTTTGTATTGGAAACCAAGATCAAGTGATGCTCCATAATTATCTCTCAACAAATTACTAAAAGGCACAAAATCTCGCAATCTGAATTCTATATCATTCCACGATCCGTTTAGTAGAAAATCAGATTCAAGTGAAAGTTGATAAAATTCTTCACCCGTTGTCAAACTGATATCATTACGTGGTGTACTTAAATTAAATGAACCTGAAACCAACTTTACATTTCCACCTAACTGATACATACCATCATATAATGGAACCGACATTCCGAAATACATTTCATTCATGTGATTTAAAAATAAAGATGGCGATAAACTTATTTCTCTACCTACATCCCCTGCATTACCGAAAGTAAGAAGATTATTAAATTCGGGTGATAAATCAACGAACATACTAGATGATGTGTGATAACCTAATCTGTAATAGATATTATTCTTTTTCCATCCTACATCCAATACATGAAAAGATGCATCCGTGCTTAAATAACTCCTTCCTATTCCTTCCGACAATTCCTCTAAATAATCTAATCCCAAGAAAAATCGAGCAAGTCTAGGACCTCTTAAATCCATGTGAAAATAGGAAGAACCTCCGCTTAAATTGAATGTGCCTTTCGGTGCAAATGCAGGGTTCAACAAACCTGACTGCATGACCTCTGGTTGAAAATAGAGGCTTAGCTCTTCTTGAGCTTGAGAAAACCCCAAAAACAAACACAGCATGGCGGTATAAATGTATTTCATAAGTAACTAGTTAATCTATTTTATTCCAAGCTGAATTTCGCACCCATCTTAACACCTAGTCCATATGTATCATAAATCCATATAGGATCTTGACCATTCGGTGTACTCTTAAGAGTGGGTTTAATTAAAATACGCTTTGTTTGTTTTAAATTTTCAATTCTCTCTTCTGGTAGATCAATGAAGAAGCTTTCGCTAGATATATTAGTCAACACACTTGTTCCTGAATACGTTCCACCTGGAAGAAAAATCTCTCCATCACTAAAGAGGCTATCAATGATCATATCGTTGCCATTCAACATGTATAACTGTGTCGTAACGTCAACAGGGAATTTATTTTCTAGAATTATTTTCAGTTGGAGCGAATCAAGTCCGTCCTCAGGAAAATCATAGGCTAAATCCAGCGTATCTACAACCTGTAAATCATTAATTCCTAGATGCATAGGAACATCAACCTTCAACTGCACGGAATAGTAATTATCACTTCGCAAATACCCTTTAAAATTAGGATCATCAAGTGGATTCGCAACTGCATTAATTCTATAATTAAACTGCCTTACTTTATTATTAAAGATTTCCTTGAAGTTGCTATTATCCGAGTTAAATTCGAAATTAGTGAACTTCACCTCACCCATTTCATCGAAACCTGGAAAGTTGAATATTATTCCATCATCAATGATAGAACTTGATAGGTCTAACACCTCACCATCAATCGTTTCAAGCGTCATTTCTTTAAACTCCGCACCTACTGAAAACCCAAATGAGTTTTCAATATTCACTTCAATTTTGGGCTCAACAAAACTCATATTCCCAGACAGCCACTGATCGTATAACCCAATAGGTATAAAAGAACCAATAACTTCTCGCTCTGATTTTGGGAAAAACCCTTCCACATAATCAAACTCTAAAAAATTCCAATTCACAGATACAGCATCAATTTCTACACGATCTCCATTTGTTTTCCGAGCATCATATTTAAAGGTAATGATGTTATTATTATTTGCCATGGAATAACCATTCACTTTGAAAGGCGGTGCTTCTACTTGAATTGGTGATCCGTCGGTAGAACCAGGATGTTCAACAACTTGAGTTAATACTATTCCATCTTTTATAAGTTCAGGAACTGTTAAAGTAATGGTTAGTGGATCTGAACCGGAGTAATTATATTTGAAATAAAGTTCATCTCTTAAGAAAACTGCGCTGTCTATTTGCTGAGTAGTCCCTGCTTGAGCAAGATCAAGTTGAAAAACCGTATCACTAAAAGGGATATCAAACAAACCAAAAATAGGAGGAAAAACAACTGAAGCAGGATCATTCAACACTTCTCCTTGATAAGAAACAGTAACTCGTCCGTCTGCATCCGTCTCTACTTGTGTATCACCAGTATTAGCAACAGAGAAAATATTTTGTAGATTCACTTCATCATTAAGAATGGGAACTGCCCACACAGCAGCATCTATTTCATCGATAATACGCTCTGTTGACGTGTCAATACAAGAAGCACCAATAAATAGAATAGTTATAAAAAGGATTAAACTTTTCTTCATCTTTGAATAATCATAATAGTTTAGTAGTTAAATCATTAACTACTTCAGTAGAAAAACTACCTTTACTCAGTATGCAAACAAAAGTACACTTTAATAAGCTAATATTACAAAACCCTTTTGGTATACATCATGGTAATTACAATTACCGATATCAAATTATTGTAGAAATCGTTGCATCGGGTTATACCGCATATGGTGAAACTGTCGCCATTGATTACTATGGAGTTGATCCTCAGGAGTTAAAAAAAGCCTGTGAATTAACAGCTAAGAAACTTTCAGGAATTGATATAGATATAACAACGGATGCATTTTACAATCATCTTCTTGATTTTTGCCCTGACTCGCCTTTTGTTCGTTGTGCATTTGATCAAGCTTTCATTCATTTAAAGGCACAGATTGCAAACCAGTCCGTAGCTACTTTCTTGAATTTACCAGAGCCTGAAGGAGTTATTTCATCCATCACGATAGGACTTAGTGACAGTGACAAGTTGATCGACCAAAGACTTAAGGAAGCGTGGCCTTTCTATAAGTTGAAAGTAAAGGATAATTTACCTTATGAGTTGATTAATCGGCTTAACGCAAAGAATAAGTCATGGGGAATTGATGCGAATGGTTCGTTTGATGTGGGTCGGGCCCCAAAAATATTACAAGAAGTATCACAGCTAGGAGGGATCTATGCCGAACAACTGTGCCCAAAGGGAGATTGGGACCATCTTAAAGCGAATACTGCTAAAATACCTCATTTGGCAGATGAAAGTGTTACGGATTTGGCTTCCGCCAAAAAGATATCCGAGCGATGTGATGGATTTGTACTTAAACTAACCAAGTGTGGAGGAATAACACCAACTCTAAAATTGATTGAATATGCAAAAAAGCAAAACAAGAAGTTATTAGCGGGATGTATGACGGAAAGTAGCATAGGAATCAACCACATTTATGCCTTGTCTTCACAGTTTGATTTTTTCGATTTGGATGGCGCATTCCTTATTTCTAATGATGAAGAGGTCGCTTTATCTAAGTTAAAAGGCTTAAAAGTTTTGGGGACGAGTGGAAAGTTTTTGTAATTTTAATGGGAATGAACTATTAATCTGAGTTCAAAAGAAACTGTTACAGATTGACAATGAAAAAAATAATAACAATATTTCTTCTTGTTCTAAGCGCGACTTTCATAGATGCACAAAACTGTGTGTTGGAACTAAAAGAATGTGCAGGTCAATACGAAAGTTGTACCATAGAGAAGCTGCAAAAGTACGTTACTAACAACATAAAGTATCCTTCATTAGCACTTGAAAATGGGAATGAAGGCACTATGATTTTTTCCATTGAGGTAAACTCAAAAGGACATGTAGATGATTTTTATTTGGCACATAGTTTCTATGATGGAAAAGCTAAATCAGTCAATAAACTATTAAAAGGAGATTTAATAAAGAATCTAGAATTTTCAGGGATAGAATGTGAAGATGGCCCTAAATCAATAAAAGTAAATATTCCTGCGTACTTTTATTTGGATACGAAGAAGCCTTCAGCACTTTGGAATTTCTCTGATATTTTTTGTAATAATCATAAAGATAAAGAGATACATTACAGCGTTCGATTGAAGCAATTTAAAAAGTATGTAGAATCGGCAGAAGAAATAGAAAAAATGTGGAAGTACAATTTAAATTTAGCAGAATTTGAATGTTTCTCACTATTGATTAAAAATGAAGATGGTGAAGAAATAATTAAGAATCTAACATCACTTTCGGACCGACGATTTACAGAAGCTATTTCTACATTGAGCAAGAAGGATATATTGGAATTTGAGATAATCGAAAAGGATAAGACTTCTAAAGTGCGGGTGTTTATAAAGTGATAGATGATCACTTAATTCAATTTGTCATCTTTACGCACCAAATAATGAACCGCATCATGCTGGTATTATTAATAATTCATTGTTCATTATTAATTGAAACACATAATGCTGGTATTATTCATTGTTATCAAAACAACTTAAACACAACACGTACCGCATCATGCTGGTATTATTAATTACTAATTACCTCATTATTCATTGAAAACATAACGCTGGTATTATTCATTACT
>CAZMKA010000105.1:0-12514 GCA_964566605.1 uncultured Saprospiraceae bacterium
TCTTTCTTGCTCTTGTTCCATCCAGTCCATTGTTGCTGCACCATCATGAACTTCACCAATCTTGTGGCTCATTCCTGTGTAGAACAATACACGTTCTGTTGTTGTGGTTTTCCCTGCATCAATGTGAGCAGCGATACCGATATTTCTTGTATATTTAAGATCTTTAGACATAGCCTTTGTAGAATCAATATAATTTTAAAAAAATGTAATTTACTATCTGAAGTGAGCGAATGCACGATTGGCTTCTGCCATTCTATGTGTATCCTCTTTTCTTTTAACTGAAGCTCCTTCTCCTTTACTTGCTGCTATTATTTCGTTTGCAAGTTTTTCAGCAATCCCTTTTCCACTTCTTTCACGTGAAAAACGAATTAACCACTTCATACCAATTGAAGTTCTTCTCTTAGCAGGAATTTCTGTTGGAATTTGGAAAGTTGCACCACCAATTCTTTTTGATCGCACTTCCAGTGCAGGAGTAGCATTATTTAATGCCTTTTGCCAAATTTCATGTGGATTTTCACTTGTCTTCTCAGCAATAATATCCATGGCTGCATAAAAACGAGTAAATGCGACATTTTTCTTTCCTGATAACATTAAGTTATTTACGAATTGCGTTACCAACGTGTCGTTAAATCGCGGGTCTGGCGCTATGATTCGTTTTTTCGGTCTTCTTTTTCTCATATTCTTTTAAAGATTTTGAAGCTTATTTCTTTGGACGCTTAGTTCCGTATTTAGATCTAGATTGAAGTCTATCAGTTACACCAGCTGTATCAAGTGCACCTCTTACTATTGTATATCTTACCCCTGGTAAATCCTTCACTCTTCCTCCTCTGATTAATACAATAGAGTGCTCTTGCAAATTATGCCCTTCTCCTGGGATATATGCAATTACCTCTACTCCATTAGTCAATCTAACCTTCGCTACTTTTCTAAGTGCTGAATTAGGTTTTTTAGGCGTAGTAGTGTATACACGAGTACAAACTCCTCTTTTTTGTGGACAAGATTCTAGTGCACGAGATTTACTCTTAACTATTACTTTTTTTCGTCCTTTTCTTACTAACTGATTAATCGTAGGCATAACCTAATTTCAATATATTTATAAAAAATCGTTCTTAACAACTGAAAATCAGTACTTTACAACTGAATTTTAGCTACCCCCGTCAAAAGGGAATGCAAATGTAGCACTATTTATTTGTATTCCAAATGCTTATGCCAATATTTTTGCAATTTCAGCATGATTTATTTTCACTTTTGTCAAAATCAATACCCAGATTTTATGTTTTCCTTTTCAAATGATGCGAATTGTATCATTCTTTACTTAATTTGGGATAAATAATACTATCATAACAATGTCGGAAATAATCATTCGAAGCGCAAATATAGAAGATATGCCTTCTATACACTCATTAGTTAAAGAATTAGCCGTCTATGAAAATGCTGAACACGAAATGATTATTGATATTGAGTATTACAAAAATGAGTTTGGGCGAAATACTTTCCAATCGATTGTTGCCGAGATGAATAATGAAGTTGTAGGTACATGCATATATTATATGACTTATAGTACGTGGAAGGGACGTATGCTATATCTAGAAGACTTTATAGTCAAAGAAAAATACAGGAAGCAAAAGATAGGTCAACAATTGTTTGATGCATTTTTGGCGGAAGCCAAATCTTTAGAAGCAACAATGGTAAAGTGGCAAGTGCTAGACTGGAATGAGCCTGCGATTAAGTTTTATGAAAAAAATCATTCGAAAATAGAAAAGGAGTGGTGGAATTGCAAAATCATCTTTTAGGCTACGCTTTCTATGACATCCATTTTATAGACCTTTTCTCCCTGTTTTACTGTTATCCAAGCAGCATTACAGTCATGAATAAATGAAAAATCTTTAGTGGGATCAAATGCTTTATCTCTTTTATATGCTCTTTCAAAGTTTAGTTTATGATCAGCTCCATACTTTTGAATGTGCAAAGTATTTTCTTTAATATCATCGAGCACAATATAAGCCTGATCCCCTACTCCACCCAGGTAAGACCACTTTTTCTTTGGGTTTAAACCCAAAAATTTATCTTGCTTTTCTTTCTCTGTCATGCTATTTTCAGGAGGCTTCGGTGCTTTTTTAAATAGATGCTTTAATACAACAAAGATTGATTTATTGCTTACCACTTCGTGTCCCTTCGGTGTAAAAACATAAGAATCGTCTTCCGTTCCATAAAAAACATTACCTAAAGGAGAAGAAGTTAACGGGTTATTACGCTTTAATTTACGTTTCGCTTTTTCCGAAGTCATACCAGCTAAGATGCTATCAAAAACAAATCGAGAACAATTCGATCGCCCTTTTCCAAAAGGGTCGTATATCATTGATCCTCTTTTATTCATCATGGTCATAAATTCATAACATTTATCAAAATCTACGTCTTGGTTCAGCGAAACATACATCACATCACCACCATGTGTCCTTTCAGGATGCTCAAAAATATGCTGAAATAATCCGATTTTATCTACAATTTCACCGTTTTCGAATCTTGTTTTATAATCGAAATGAACGTCGGGATCTGTAGCTGCCATTCTTGTTCTTCCAAAACCAAAACGGGTAATATAACGACCGAAATCACCATAATGCACCTCTCCAGTAGTCTTATTGACAAGAGCCATCGCAGCGTGACCAGCCGCAATCTTACCATGATTAACCATTCCTATCCATTCAAGTGGTTTCCTGTACCATGCAGGTATCATCGAAACAAATTCTTCAGGATACGCTAGAATTACAATTGCTCCCGTATGCGGATTCATTAACTATTTCTTTGAAGTAAATATGCACATAACTCAATTAAGGCGCTATATTTTTTCTCTTCTAATCCTAGTGCCTTTAAGTGAGAAATTCCCAAATTGTTATACGCATCCATGAGTTGTATTACATATTCAGGAATCACTAAGGTATTAAATATCTGTTTTACTTCCTCTATTTTTTCTTCATCATTTAATTGATGATCTCCATTATAAAGTTGCTCAAGTCTTGCTTTTTGCTTTTCATCAGCAAGTTCCAAAGCTTTAAGATATAAATATGTCTTTTTATTTTGGATAATATCACCTCCTACTCTTTTCCCGAAAGTTTCAGGATCTCCATATGTATCAAGGTAATCATCTTGGAGTTGAAATGCAATTCCTATGTTTTCACCGAAAAGCTGAAGATGATTCTGAGCTTTTGCATCAGCGTCTGCAACAGTTGCACCCATTGACATAGAACAACCTAGTAAAACCGCAGTTTTTAGTCGAATCATTTCTATATATTCATCAATTGTTACATCATTCCTTGTCTCAAATTCCAAGTCCATCTGCTGACCATAACATACACCAAGTGCGTGTTTATTGAAGGTTTTATATAAGGTTGGTATAAGTTCAACCTTGCTAATTTTACTTATCCATTCATATGACTCGATCATCATTGCATCGCCTGAAAGAATTGCAACATTGGTGTTATATTTATAATGTACAGTTGGCTTACCTCTCCTATGTGTTGCCTCATCGATAATGTCATCATGCATTAAGGTGAAATTATGGAAAACTTCAATTGCCATAGCAATTTTATAAGCATCTTCATTAAGGTTAGCAAATAGCTCATGCGCCATTAATGCCATAGCAGGTCGAGCTCTTTTTCCTCCCAAAGAAATGAGATAATTCATAGGATCATACAAAGATTGAGGCTCTTTGTAAAAAAGATTTTCATTTAAAAAATCGGAAAAAAGTAATCTTATGTCTTTAAAAGAATGCACCATTGAGGATTTCGTTTCTAGTTAATTTAAAAGAATTCGTAAATTGGAGAATTATTTGTAAAAAAAGGCTAACAAGCTGCAAAATAAATAGTTTCAATCAGAATTCGATTTTTTGGGCTCGAGCCCAAACTTAAATTAAATATTAGTAAATGAAAAAAATAGTTTATTTCGCATTGGTTTTAGCGTTCATTGGCTGTAATTCTGAAGAATATCCAGACACAATTATATATAATGCTAATATTTTTACCGCTGAAGAAGAAAATGAATTGTACAGTTCGATTGCGATAAAAGATGGTTTGATTTTGGAATTGGGGAACGAGGATTTAGTGAAAAACTTATCTGGTGAAAGCACAAATTTAATCGATGCTCAAGGGCAATTTCTCATGCCTGGTTTTATTGAAGGCCATGCTCATTTTTCTAATTTGGGAAAGAGTTTACAAGAGCTTAATCTATTAAAAACAAAAAGCTGGGATGAAATTATACAGCTTGTAGAAGAACGGGTAAAAGACGCAGAGCCAGGCGAATGGATAACAGGAAGAGGATGGCATCAAGAAAAATGGACTGCATATCCGGGAGAAACTCACTATGGTTATCCCGATCATGAAAAACTCAGTGAAATAAGTCCTGATAATCCTGTTATGTTAATTCATGCAAGTGGTCATGGCTTATTTGCCAATGCAAAAGCCATGCAAATGTCCAATGTAAATATCGAAACATTGAGTCCGGTGGGAGGTGCAATTATAAGAGATAAAAATGGCGATGCTATAGGTGTTTTTGAGGAACGTGCTATGGAAATTATAAAGTCGTTGCATCAAGATTACTTGAATAGTAAAGATCCCGACGAGCTTCATGAAAATTGGGAAGAATCGCTAGAACTAGCGATGAATGAATGTTTGAAGAAAGGAATCACAAGTTTTCAAGATGCTGGATCATCATTTGAAGAGATAGAAGATTATACACGCATGGCAGAAGAAGGAAAATTAAGGCTCCGTTTATGGGCGATGATTCGAAAATCAAGTGAAGAGATGAAAGGTAGATTGAACAAGATAAAGACTATAAATGCAGGTGAAGGGTATTTTACATGCCGAGCGATTAAAACAGAAATTGATGGAGCACTAGGAAGTTATGGTGCGTGGCTACTTGATGATTATGCAGACAAATCAGGGTTTCGAGGACAAAATACGACAGATTTAAAAGAGGTGAAAAAAATTGCAGAACTTGCTAAGAAGAATGATATGCAGTTATGTATTCATGCAATAGGAGACCGCGGAAATAGGGAAATTCTTGATTTAATAGAGAAAGATTTTAATGATCAGAAAGAGAGTAGATGGCGAATGGAACATAGCCAACACTTACATCCGGATGATATCCCAAGATTCGAGAAGTTGGGCGTAATAGCTAGTATGCAAGCAATACATTGCACAAGTGATTCACCGTTCGTAGAAGCGAGACTAGGTGAAACCCGAGCAAAAGTGGGAGCATATCCATGGCGTAGTCTGATTAATTCAGGGGCTGTAGTTACAAATGGGACAGATGCCCCTGTAGAAGATGTCGATCCATTATTGAGTTTGTATGCTTCAATTACTAGAAAACGACCAGATTTTGATCGGCCATTTTACCCTGAACAAGCAATGACTAGAAAAGAAGCATTGAATAGTTATACGTTGGTAAATGCATATGCGGCGTTTGAGGAAAAAGAAAAAGGTAGTTTGAAAGTGGGCAAATATGCTGATTTAATATTATTGGATAAGGATTTATTAAAATGCAAAGCTGAGGATATATTGGAAGCTCAGGTGATGTTGACGATGGTAGGTGGGAAAATAGCGTATGAGGTTGTAGAATAAGGGAAGTGGGGGAAGGTTTTCATGCAAAAAAATGTAGTGAGATGTAATGGTTGTAGGGGTTTCAGGATTTAGTAACACTAAAATATATTGCTTGAAGATAATGCGTTTTGGGCTCTTGCCCAAAGGCTACTTTTATGGAATTCATGAATGAGTGGTGGAGTATTTTATGGCTTTCGACCTAGCGTGTTCGTGCAAAAAAATGTGGTGAAAGGTAATGGTTGCAGTGGTTTCAGGATTTAGTAACACTAAAATTTATTGCTTCAATTTTGGGTCCCAACCCAAAAAAAATGACCACTCCTTATTCAAGAAGTGATCATCTTTATATTCTGCGTATTTCTTGTTTTATTGAATAACGAACTTTTTAAAGTACACCTCTTTTCCTTCAGTTACTTTAATAAAATAGAATCCCGGCAATAAATCATTTACTTCTATGTCATGTGCCACTCCAACAATATTATCTCTAAATATTGTATTAATTACTTGACCTTCACCGCTAACAATTTCTATTCTAGCTGTTTGAATATTGGCTACATTTATCTTTAAGTTTATCTTTTCCCGCGCTGGAATAGGATACACTTCAAGTACTTTTTTGATATCGATTGCTTTTTCTTGTTCAGTAAATGACTGCCCTATAATTCTTTCTTCTTGATCAAAACTAGTATCATCATCTTCATCATGAGTCACTCCAGTTAAATCAGTTTGATCTTCATCCCCCACAACACCATCTTCACTAATCAATCCTACATCTAAAGTAAGCATCTTGTCGTCTGCATTTACAAAGAATAAAAGCGAATTTCCGTCCGACTGAATATCAGAATCTGTTTCATCGTCAAAAGAATTGTTAGCTGCTGTAAAATCCCAATCATCAGGCTCTGGAACTTGGATCCTGTAAAATCCATTTAACACGTCATCAAATTGATAGCTTCCATCAGATTTAGAAGTTGTAGACTGAACTGTTTCTCCGTTAACATCAATTAAATTTATTATAACGCCACCAACTCCAGGTTCACCTGGATCTTGGATTCCATCTTCGTTTTCATCATTCCATACAAAATCTCCAACATCAGATGGTTCGTTTGAGGATTTGAATATCCCAGCATCTATATGAAAATCATGTTCTCCTTCAGCCAGCGAAATTATTCCAGTTGAACCTTTAATGAATTCAGAAGTAACATCACTATCAATAGTTATATTTGCCGTGGAATTCGGAATGGTGAAATTGTCAGGCGTATCAAATACTAGGATATAATCTCCTTCGCCTAATCCGTCAAAATAGTAATAACCATCTTGTTTATTAATTACATTATAAGCAGAAATTGTTACATCAATGAAATTGAAAAATTCATCGTAAAGGAAAACTGTAATACCATTTAAACCTTGTTCATCATCATCTTGGATTCCATTTCCATTATCATCACTCCATATGAAATTTCCTACAATTGATTGAAGAGAAACAACACCTGCATCTTTATCTTTGTATTCTTCTCCTAAGATTACTGTAAAAGTAGGAGTTGTTGCAAATCCATTATCTGTGTAAGGACCTACACCTGAGTTATCATATTGTGTGTAGCTAAACCCGTTGTTATCAACTCCATACTCCACAAAATATTCCCCTGGGCTAGTTACCACAAATTCATATACTCCAGGTACACCATCAAAACCGTCTCCTGTTGTAGTTGTCTGGACAATTCCTTCTCCCTTTTTAACTAGGTTAACTACGACACCGCCTATTCCATATTCTCCGAATTCTTGTGTTCCATTTCCATTAATATCATTCCATACCAAATCCCCTATTATAGAAGGAATAGGGAGAAATCCTGCATCTATATCATCTATAATTTCTCCAGGACCCACTGTTATTAATCCTGTCGTAAAAGGACCAAATTCATTCGTTATATCTGAGTTGTTATTAGGATCAGTTGCATTAAATATTGTTTCGTTTTCGTATTTGTCCTTCTTAAACTCTAAATAATAAGTTCCTGGATCAAGTGAAATATTATATGCACCAATAATATTAGTTATTGTTTCGGCAACAAGATCTCCATTAAGATCATATGCTTTTACATCAAACCCTGGAATTCCTGATTCTCCATTATCGAAAAGACCATTTTCATTAGCATCCAAGAATACAAAGTTTCCTACATTTCCAGGTTGAATTTTGAAACCGATATTTACACCTTCTTTATTATCTGCTGGCGCCAAAGTAAATACTTCTGTTTCAAGATCACCGTTTTCTAATACATCCGAGTCTATTAAAGGGTCACTTCCAACTTGAAACTTAACTTCTTGATTGAAAAGTGGGTGAGAGAATCCAATGAAATAATCTCCAGGTTCAGCAGTAAATTCATAATATCCATTTTCATCAGTTAGTCCAAAATCAACTAGTTGGATAGGTGAACCAGGTAAGTATAAATAAACATCTACGTTTTCTACTAAAATATCATCATCACTTATAATGTTATTCTCATCCATATCTAGGAACGCTGTACCGCTGATCATTCCTGTAGAGAAAACAAATCCAGCATCCCACGTATTATCTACATAACCATTAGTAACATCAATAGGCCCCATAGCGAATCGATCGATCACAAATGAAATTTTTGAACCTTTCTCATCATCAACATTAACTATTGTTTCTTGATATCCTTCACCTACATCTATTGTAATTATATAACTTCCTGGTTCAGGACTTTCGAATGAATAAAATCCATTTTCATCTGTTACTGTTGTTGCTGCAATATCAGCAGTAGTAAAATTGATTAATTGAACTTCTACTCCACTAATCCCCGGTTCTCCAGCATCTTGTAAACCATTCCCATCTAAGTCTTCCCAAACAAAATCTCCTAGGCTTGCGAAATAATCAGTAAGAACAAGTTGTACTTGATTTGTAGAACCACAATCAGGTGAACCCAAGTCTAGAGTAATTCCTCCGTTATTACTTGCTTCTACATCCGATTCTACAATATAAAGATCTTCAGTTCCAGCAACATCCAAGAAATAATCAGTAGTTATAAGACCAGTAAATGAAACCGTTCCATTCTCAATTATTCCTGTAAATGATTCATTCTCATCTCTCAAAGTCACTTCAGTACCATCTAAATCATCTTCTCCTGAATTGTAAGAGCCATTTCCATTATCATCTATGAATATTGTGAACGTATATGAAGACAATTTTAAAATAGCTCCATCAACAAACTCTTTATTTTCACCAGGTGCTAGAGTAACTGTTGTATTTCCATTTTCACTAAATACGTTACTCCCCGTAATAGAAGAAAAAGAATCTTCATCTTCTATAATGATTACAAATGAACCAGCAGCTAAATCATCGAATAAATAAACTCCATTGGAATCAGTTGTCACAGAAGATAGTAATTGATTATCTTGATAAATCCCTATTTCTATTCCTTCCAAAAGCTCATCATCTCCATTGAATGTTCCATTTCCGTCACATTCACTCCATATAGTTCCTGTAATTGATGATGCATCAAATAAACCTGCATCAATATTATTTATCGTTTCACCTTTTGCAACAAAAAATACATCAGTTCTAAAATCTGTATTAAAGTCAGAATTCAAACTGTCGTTTGTTATAGTTGGAGAAAGTCCAAAATCACCTGGAGCAATCTCGATGTAGTAATATCCACCCTCAACATCATCGAAAGAATATAGACCTGAATTATTCGTTGTTGTACTATTTATTAACTCACCTAAAGGAGTATATAATTGTAATTCAATTCCAGAAACTCCAACTTCATCGTCATCCTGAAGTCCATTTTGATTGGCATCAAACCATACAAAATCTCCTATTGAAGAAGGACTGCAATTTTCACGAAGAAATTCTCTAAAACAATTAAATGTATCAACTGGTGTTATAATTTCAATCTCAACATCGATAATCCCAAAATCTGCCTCAGAAAAATCAAGGTTTGAAACTCTATCTAATGTATCAACATCATGTAATCCGATACCATTATTTAAAGTCCAGTTGTAAGTTAATGCATTGGGCACTTCATCATTGTATGCCACAACACATTCCGTACCACAAACCGTAAAAAGAGGTTCATAGAAGATTGTAATTGTAGTATTTTCTATAGAAACATTTAAGGAATCATTAGTTGAATCATTCTCTAATTGTAATGCAAAGCCTAAATCATTAGCATTTAATTGATCGTATGTCAGGTTCATTCCCCAGTCGGAAAATTCGTAGCCGTAATTCCATGAATGAAGATCTTCTTGCCAAGGATGTGAAATTACACTTTTATCTGCTAGGTTATTACCCACTGGACTTCCGTCCAAAAGGAATTGCATTTGTTTTTCATCTAAGTCTACAAAGTCAGAAGATGCACCTGTTATTTCAAGTTGAACTCCAACGATACGCGCTCCTAAAGGTATATCAAAAAAGAAATCATCAAAAACTAATTGATCACTTCTTTCACCTGGGGCAAGAGAGATTGTTGCCAATTCATTGTCTTGACCTGATGCAAAAGATGGATTTGTCCAAGGAATCATTCCTTGTAACTCAGCATTATTTGTGGTTACTGATCTGAAAGTCAAACTTTCAACATCGGGTTCGGTTGCTGTTCTAATCAAGCATTCATCTTGAGCGCTAGAAAAGAAATAGGCAAATGATAAGGCTAAAACAAGAATGCCCTTAAGTCGTAATTGGTTAAAGTTAAATGTCATTATCTAAAGTATAATTAAACGAATTAACTATTATCTTTTAGCAACGCTAGGATAATCAGGTTGGGTTTTATTGCTTGAAACAATAAACTAAGGCTATAACAGAACAACAAATATATATTAAATATTTTAATAATATATAAACCACCTGTATTATTCAGCTCTAAATAAATATGAATTTAAGAATAAACTAAAACAGATGCTAGTTATTTGATCGGATATTTAAAATAAATGTCAAAATGAGACTCGATAAAAAGATTATTAGGCCGTAAATCGTGGTAATCATAGAAACCTTAAGTCCACCTGCTAAAATAGAAGGCGACATTCCACCATCTAATGCTTCCATGGTAGCAAAACCGCTAAAAAGACCAATGAGTTGACCTAGAATTCCAACAACTAAAGCTAACATTCCGAGTGACTTCATGTTTTTAATATGCTTATCACTAGTTAAAGCTCGGAATCCGAAGAAAAGCATCGCAACTAAAATAATCGTTAAAAGACCCATAAATAAAGGGCCACCTTGAATGAAAAAATCTAACATAATTTAATAATTTAAAAAGTTATAAAATATACTTTCAAAGTTGCAAGCAATGATAATTTTAGGCAATGTAGAATCCAGTTATAAAGTTGCATTCTACAGCATTTCATGGATTCTTGAGATACTTTCTTATAGATTTGCGATCTATAAACTTAATATGTGTAAGATATAATCTTAAAAAGAATATGAAAATAAATTTTGATTTTATTTATTGGTCATGCTTATGCATCATGTTATTTTGCATTTTCAATTTGAGAGAATTAACTCTTGTGCAAACTTTCTATTTTACCTCCTCATTACTTCCTCTATCAATATTCACTTCGAATTTTTTTTCGAATTTTTTAGTTTCAAAATATTTGTTAAAAAATAGAGTTAGTTTATTCATTTTATATTCTGTTTATACTGTTATCATTTCATTGTATCTTGAAATCTTAATTATATACTTTTCGCTTTTAGTATTTCAATACTTTCAGATTGAGACTAAATTGCTTTTAACAGCCGACATATTATTACTAGCATTTCTTATCTATCTCTCGATTATTATAAGAGCTTTTATTGAAATCATTAAGAATTATAATCATCAATCAACCATAATAACCGAGCTTAAAGAAGCTAAAGTCAAGAATGAACAGCATGAAATTACGATAAAAGTTAGTAGAAGAAATCAAATAATAAAATTGGATAATCTCATTTATATAGAATCTTTAGGTGATCAACTTAAATATTTTTGTGAAGATGCGGAATTTATAAACCGAGATAAAATAAGTAAAGTTCAAAATCTTCTACCTGATAATTTCATCAGAATACATAGGAGTTTTATCATAAATAAATCATTTGTAGAGACATATAGATCTGATTTTGTTATAACTCGTGGTATAGAAATACCTATTAGTAGAACCTACAGAAAAGAAGTAAAAGAATTTTTAATGTGAGCACGTGATTAAGTTAATAATTGAAAAGTGGATTAATTTTTGTGGTATAATAATATATAATCAATTGGTATGGCAAAATACAATATCTACGTTATAGAGTTGTCAAAGCGTGTATGGAATGACAGTGTCAAGTTTCGCAATGCTAATCCACAGTACAACGGTGTTAATGAATGTCTATACGTAGGCATGACAAGTCTTTCACCAGATCAACGATTCAAAAAACATAAATCGGGTGCAAAAAGTAAAAGAGGCTATAAAATTTCAGCCTACTTTGCAGAAAAGTACGGTCTATACTTAAGACCGAGTTTGTATGAAGAATATAACACTATAAATAGCAAAAGTGAGGCGTATAAAATGGAAGAGTGGTTAGCTAAGGAGTTAAAAAAGAAGCGTTACGCAGTGTGGTGGAACTAAAACCCCAAACAATCAATAATTTATACTAAAATCACCTAACAAAAAATGATCAAATTTCACATTATTGGAAGGAATAATGTGATATTTTACACATTTTTGGAACGAAAGATGTATTAATATCAAATTTCTATAAAATGAATTTAGTTTGATAAAAGTGTATTGAAATAAAAGAATAATAAAAACATCAAAAGTAGTTTTCTTATTTATTTGATTATAAAGCTGAATTTATGTTATATTTGCGGCGCTTTAAAATTGAACTTAAAGAATAGAAGTTTTAAAGAATATGGCGTGGTAGCTCAGCTGGTTAGAGCGCAGGATTCATAATCCTGAGGTCG
>CAZMKA010000106.1:0-10998 GCA_964566605.1 uncultured Saprospiraceae bacterium
GAAAATATGCGAAAAGAAGAATAAAAAACACCGATTTTCATCGTTAGAAATACTTTCCGTATCTACGGATATGATTACGTTTTCTGCCTTGAATCTATAATATAACCTTGGGAACCTCATACGCCATCCTAAAACAGAATTGGTATTAATTGATTTTATAATTGTACAATTAATTCGTCGAAGTACTGTTGAAAAGGTCACTTTAACCTTCTTCCAAATTGGCATGCTATAAATAAGTCTTTTGGCTTAAAGCCAAAAAAAAAGAGGCTACTTCCAAAAGAAATAGCCTCATTCATTTTCAACAATTATATACTCTTAAGCAGAAACTAACATGTCTGCTGATTTTACAGTTTTGATAATTCTCGATGCAACCTTATAAGGGTCAGCAGATGAAGCTGGACGTCTGTCTTCCAACCATCCTTTCCAGTTATTTTCAACTGTTGCAATAGGAATTCTGATAGAAGCTCCTCTATCACTTACTCCATAGCTAAAGTCGCTAATTGTCTGTGTTTCATGCTTACCTGTCAATCTGTGATCATTGTCGGGGCCATATACATCAATATGTTCTTTAACGAAAGGTCTGAAAGCTTCACAAATTGCTTCGTAATCAGCTTTATTTCCAGAGTTTCTCAATAAAGAGTTAGAGAAGTTCGCGTGCATTCCGCTACCATTCCAGTCAGCATCTTTTCCAAGAGGCTTACAGTGGTATTCAACGTATACAGCGTATTCTTCACATATTCTTTCCAAAAGATATCTTGCTACCCAAAGTTGGTCACCTGCTGCTTTTGCACCTTTTGCAAAAATTTGGTATTCCCATTGTCCAATGGCAACTTCAGCATTAATACCTTCAATATTTATACCTGCGTCGATACAAGCATCCAAATGCTTTTCAACGATATTTCTTCCGTATGCGTTTCTTGCACCTACAGAGCAATAGTATTGACCTTGTGGTGCTGGCTGACCTTCTTCTGGCCATCCTATTGGCAAATTAGTTTTCACATCGCAAAGGAAATATTCCTGTTCGAATCCAAACCAAAAATCATTATCATCATCATCAATCGTTGCTCTACCATTTGACTCGTGAGGAGTTCCATCAGAGTTAAGCACTTCACACATTACTAGGTATGCATTTTTTCTTAGTGGATCATGGCAAACATAAGATGGACGCAAGATACAGTCAGATGAATTTCCTTCTGCTTGTTGAGTTGATGAACCATCAAAAGACCAGTCTTCAAGACTTTCTAATGAACCATCATAATTAGATACAACCTTAGTTTTACTACGAAGACTTTGAACTGGTTTATAACCATCAAGCCATATGTATTCTAACTTTGATTTTGACATGCGATAATATATTTTGATTTAATTGTAAATTTGTATCGAGACAAAAGTACGAGTAATCATTACTTCATTAAAAGCAATGTTTCTGTGTTTTTGTTACGTTCAATATGCAAGGCAAATATGTAATCGTTTGTAAATCATATTATTGTGTAATTAATTATTGTTATGATCAGTAAGTCGAAAGACCTTTTATTTGTTTTAATTAAGCGATTAGATAAGGCTGAAAAGCGGAATTTTAAGCTATATGCGAGTCGTTTTAGTAGTAAGGAGAATAAATTTGTTCGACTTTTTGACTTAATTGATGCTCAGGAGGTTTACGATGAGGATATAATTAAAGCGGGATGGGCTGATCTTACCTCTTCGAAGTTGTCAAATTTAAAAAGACATCTTTATACTCAAATCATGAAAAGTCTTAGATTACTTTATAGCGATCGAAAGATGGATATTCAATATAATGAGCAACTTGATAATGCTCAGATATTATATTCAAAAGCTTTGTTTCATGAGGCATTGAAAGTTCTTGAAAAGCTGAAAGTTAAATTGAAAGGATCCAATAGAGATATTTTATTACTTCAGACTGTTGAGTTTCAGAAGATGATAGAGTTACGTCATATTACTCGATCTAGACAAGTTGCCAATAAGATGGAAAGTCTTATTGATGAATCGCAAAAGGTTACCAAGAAAGTGTCACGTTTAAGTGAGCTAGCAACGCTAAATATAGGTATACAGGGATTATATATAAAGCAAGGACATGTTCGAGATGAACGCGATTTATATTTCACAAAACAATATTTTTATTCCAATCTGCCAGAGTATGAAATTGATCAAGTAAGTTTCTTTGAGAAGGTTCTCATTTTTCAATCTTTTACTTGGTATCATTATATGTGTTTGAATTTTCCATTTTGTTATGTAAATAGTAAAAAGTGGGTTGAGTTATTTATAAGTAAGCCGCATATGATAGAGATGGATGCGGGATTATATCTGAGGGGATTACATTATTTATTAACCTCGTTATTTTATTTGGGTGACATAAAGCAATATGATTATTACTACAATAAGCTAAGCAATTTTAAGAATACCTACAAGAAGGATTTTACCGTAAGTACTTCACTTCTGTATTTCAATTATAGCATGAATGCGCGTTTGAATTATCATTTCCTCCATAAGGAATACAAAAAGAATACAGAGCTGGAGGAGATCATAAATATTGAGATTGATAAGGCTTCATTTTCGATGGATGCGCACAGAGGAATGATCTTTACTTATAAGATAGGATGGTCTTATTTTTTATTGGGTGATTATGAAGAAGCCAAGAATCGGTTTGCCGAAATCTTGCAATCGACGGATAAGAAGTTGAGGGTAGATACGATATGTTATACGAAGGTTTTGAATATGTTGTGTTATTTTGAGAATGGCGAGTATTACACGATACAGAATCAGTTACCGAATCTTAGGAAGTATTTGATTACATACAACGAGATGAGTGATATGAACAGTGCCTTGTTGAGCTATATTAGTTATTGTACGAAGCACAATGTAGTTAAAGACGAAAAGCGATTGGGTGATTTGGAAGTGAGTTTCAAGAAGGCACAGGGGGATCAGTTTGAGCGGAGGTCATTTATATATTTTAATTATTTGAACTGGGTAGAGAAGCAAAGGGGGAAGTGATGACCTAGTGTTTTTCCGAACTATTAAAGACATATATTCATTCTTGTTTAGCTAATTGCTTAAAGAAAATATTATGTGTATATTCACATTAATTGTAAAATAAAAATAGTTTAAAATTACTTCACTATGAAATACATATATTTTGCTATTACTGTAGCAATTTGTTTTATATGTTGTGAAAAATTCAATAAATCCACACAATTTCACATTATTTATCCTGAGCGGGTTTCAGTTTCAGAAAACTTGGAAATGAATGTACCAGTGGATTTGATAATTCCCAATATAGAAACCAACCACGATTTCTATTTTTCTGCTAATAACACAAATTTCGATTTGGCTCAATCGATTCATTATGAGTCCATTGTATTTAATGTAATATCTCCTGATGGAGCAGATTTTTCCTTTTTAAAATCTGTTGAAGTCTTTTTAAATGTGGATGGTTTACCTGAGATAAAAGTAGCATCAATAGATGAAGTTCCAGAAGCTGTAAGCGGTACGTTTGGTATAGATGGTTTAGAAAATAATATAAAGGAATATTTAGCTAAGGATAAATTCTCACTCCGAGTAGTTATTACAACAGACATGTTACTTACACAAAAATATTCCATCTCTATACTTCAGTTTTTCTTAGTAGATGCCTTGGTTTTATAAAGGAAATGAACGCACTACTTTTATAATTTTCAACAATGCACTTAAGGTATAATTTCCTGGTGGTTTGCTCTTAGTAGTTCTGTAAGTTTTGAAAAACTCTTCTTCATAATTCCATTTTGCATGTGTGCTTTTGTTTAATAACACAAATGTAAAGGAGTAGCCTGCAGCTATAGTGTAGTTTGCTTGCGTCTGCATATTTTTTAGTATTTCATCATGTGCCCATTCTCAGCTCTCTGCTCTATCGCTACTTTTATGAGTTTCTTGGGTTTTATCTTTCTGTTAGTCCTTGTTTTATGAGTTGTAAGAATGTAGCTTTTTCATCAAGAGTTTCAGTCATTCGATCGATGATCATATATTCTAAAATATCTGATTCGTATGCTAGAGCTTTGTCTATTATATGGATTATTCTGGTTGTAAGTTCTTTATTTTTTTCTATTATTTTTTTCATCATACGGCCGAGTACAATGAGACCTATTTCTTGATGTTCTAACTCTTCTCCATATAAATCACTATGTTCTTCCCAGATCATGTCTTCTTCTATGTCACTGTAGTGCGTTACTATACTCGTGATATCTTTAATATCCTTTACTCTACGATTAGGTCTATCGTCATAAGCTATGAGTTTGAGCACTACTATTGCTGGTATAGAGCAAGCTTTGTAAACTTTATCTTCTATTTGAGTATCTATACTGCCTTCTTTGAATGCCTCTTCAAAGCCATCTAGTCTAAGTGTCGTCATGCCACTGCCTTCTATAATTACTTCACCATCTTCTGCGATTTCACCAAATGGCATGAGGTCTATTTCTTTGCCATCAGGAGTGAGTAGGCAAAATGCATTTTCGTAAGCTTGGATGTATTGGTAGTTTTCGATTAAGTGAGCTTTTAGTTGCTCGTACGTATCTGCATCAGGTACATATACACCAAAGTCAATATCCTTTGTGCCCCGAAGTTCTGTATTACTGTTTGCATACCAAATATTCCGAGCTACAGCTCCTACTATGAAGAAGTCTATATTCAGATGTGTACATGCTGTTGCTACTGTTTCAAGGACATCTTTGAGCCCATGTACTTCTAGCGCATTATAACTTATCATGCAAGTAGTTTTTATAGATGAGGTGAGCAACTTCCATCATACGTGGATCTTCAGAATTAATCAGATCTGCATACAAAACTGGAAAATCTGCTGATGGAGAGATATTGCTATCGTCTTTCCAGAATGCTTCTATTACTATTACATTTCCTCTAGGGTCTGGTATGACCTTAAGATCGTGGAGTAAGTCTTGATATCCCTTGTGAGTATATATAAGATAAGGAGGATTTATTATTTGTTGGCTTGGATCTAAAGTTAGCCATCTTTCTGCACCTTGGTAACCTCCTAATTGATATCCATCAGGTATATTTACATGCTCTATTGGTTCTCCTTTAAGGCGATAACGTTTAGCTGAAAGCGATGGCCGTAATACTTCATTTATTCTAATTACCCATCGTTCAAAAACTGCTTTCTTATCTCTCCAAGCATACTCGGTTTTACTTTTACGTAAAATATAGCCTTGCTCAAGTAAGTCATGGATAACTTTTGATACAGTATCTTTTGATACATCAGCTTGTTCTGATATATTCTTATAAGGTGAGTTAATATCAGCTTTAGGACCTCTTTCTGCTTCATGTACTAGTTTATCATTAAGATCTCTTAGTTTTTCACTTCTAAAGAATTGATACAAGACTTTGAGACCAGCTTTCGTGAATGCTCGCCCTCCTTCCTTTGATAAAGCTGATCGATCACTCTGACCTGTCTCTATTTGGACATGAATGTCTTCGTATTTGATGAAGATATTCCCTCCAGTATCAGCGAAATTAATCTTGTTTTCAACTAATAGTTTTCTAGCTTTAGTGCTTATATAGTTGGCTAAAAGAATGATTCCTTGAGCTTGTAGAACGTTTGTGTTCCTTTCCTCTATAGTTTGTTTTATAGCCACTATAGAAGAAGGCACAACAGACTTCTTAATCTCACAGACTAAGTGTATAACTGCTTGATCTGTATTTATCTGCAGCTGACCGTTGTGGTTGCCATGATTTTTATCTTGATTTGATTCATCATAGTAGACTGTCCAGTCTAGCTTAGATTTGAAAATATCGATTATCTGTCCGGTTAGATTACTGCGCATGTCCGCAAATATACGTCGTCTGTTTTTAACAGACAAATAAAATTAGCGGACGGATTAAAAAATATTTATGCAAGGATTCATTCATGTAATACATACCAAAAGAAGATATGGACGTCCAGAATCACTTCAAAGATGTGATTGGTGTTACGATTCCAGTTGATGATGTATGTCAAGTAAAGTTCAAGGTTTACGGAAATAGAAGGCATTATGTCGCAACTAAGAAGATTCATAAAAGTCAGGTTACCCTAAGTATGAGTGATGATCATGCTTTGTTTTCTATTCATGTCAAACCTAATAATGAGATGTATAGTTTGTTTTTAGGTTTTGGGGGTGATTTAGAGGTTATGGAACCAGAGAATGTGCGAGAAGTGATGAAAGAATTGATTAAAAAGATGGTAGCAAGATATTGAGTGAATTCCCTATTATCATCAAGATAATAAAATGAACAAGTCCATAATACCCCTGCGTTCCCGCTGGTAATGATTCTGCGCTAGCAGAAGTCTGTGCTTAGCATGGAGGGGAGCAGGAGACCGAGCCGACTGGCGAGTCATGGACATAGGGTTAAAACGCCCAAAAAAATAATTTTAATTCCAAAATTAGAATTTCACAACCGCTCTTAACGCACCCATGAATTACCAACCCACGTATAGATCACACAACAAAATATCGCGCCCGTACTAAGCATACTCGCCGCCTCATTTCCTATCATTCCCAACACTGTCGCTCCTAAAAACAACAAGCTGCCCACTCCGTAAAACAAATAAGCTATTTTCTTTCCCTTCTCAAGTCCCATGCCCACAAAATTTCGCGACGTTAATAACCCTAGAAAACCCATTCCCGCTATATGCAAATAATTGAAATCTACTACCAAGCCCAAGATTACGCCTATACCTATTAATAACAATTGTATTCCCGTGAACTTGGCTAAGTCCAACTCTTTTTCATTCAACGCCAAACGACCATTCTTTTGTGTATACAATACAAAGGTCATGATGGAATCTAGTATCCATGTAGATAACACGATTAATACTAAAATCCCCACTATAGTATATCCTATCGGCTCAGCTATTCCGCCTATTTTTTCTCCCGCTGTGCGAATCACTCGCATCATAATTATTATCCCAAAAATCAAAGCGATATTCACATTCGAACTTTGCTTCGACATGAACAATTGAAATTGCAATAACCATCTATACAATGGGAATTT
The DNA here is from genome assembly GCA_964566605.1 of uncultured Saprospiraceae bacterium. Lineage (GTDB taxonomy): Bacteria > Bacteroidota > Bacteroidia > Chitinophagales > Saprospiraceae > JAHDFB01. The sequence goes on from CAZMKA010000106.1 coordinate 7,033, forward strand.
CGCTTTCATCGCCAACTTCATTCCATGCTGTGCATATTCATTAGTAGGAGATTTAAATAGTGCTTGCTGGAAATGTTCAATCGCTTTTGAAACCTTCCCCTTTTCCAAATATTGCATCCCATAATTCGCATGTGATTCTACATTCTCAGGGTCTCTGTCCAACACACTATCCATTAATATTTCCGACTCTTTTCGTTTGCCTTGATAGTTTAATATTCGTGCTAATAAATTAGTCGCTGAGGTATTTTGGGCATCAATTGACAAGGCTATTTTTACTGCCTCTTCGGCTTCTTTGTACTTATTTTGTGAGAATAAAATTCTTGCTTTTAATTCGAAATATACGGAGTTGTATGAATCAATTTCTATGGCTTGATTCATTAGATTTAGCGCCTCTTCATTGTTGTTTTTTTGAAGAAAAACATGAGCGCGTAAGTAGTAATGGTAGGCATTCCAAGGCTGCTTTCCGATTAAGTCTGTCGTAATCTCAAGCGATTCGTCTAACTTGTTAATATTCAATGCACATGTCGCTAAAACTGTTAGCAATTGAACATTCGAAGGATCCATCGACAACCCTTCTTTCGACAAGTCATAAGCCATTTTGTACTTACCTTGTGCCATCAACAAATCTATCCTTTCTTCCATTATAGGTACTTTAGTATGTCATCATATAAACCACTCTGATTCGAATATAATGCATAATTTTTTGCTGTGTTAAACCAGTCTGCTGTCGTTGGTTTATGCAATTTTATTGCTTTCACCAAATCTTTCGTATTAATCGCTTCAATCTCTCCTGTCTCAAGCGCAATCTCTAGTTTTGACTCCGTTGCAATGTCTACAACAGCCTTGATATCTGCTCCTGAATATTTTTTAGTCAACGATGCAAGTTTCTTATAATCAATGTTTTGTATAGGTTTTCCTTCTAAGCTCAACTCGAATATCATTTTCCTTGCTTCTTCATCTGGTGGTGGAACAAAGATGATTCGATCGAATCTTCCTGGCCTTCTAAATGCCGAGTCCAATGCCCATGGCGTATTCGTCGCGCCTATGATTAACAATCCTTCATTGTCACTCTCCATCCCATCAAGCTCCGCCAAAAACGTATTGATCACATGTCGTCCTTGATTGCTTCGCATATCATGTCGATTTGCACCAAGCGCATCAACCTCGTCGAAGAACATAACGGTTGGTTTATGCACCCTCGCTATTTCGAATGTTTCAGCAAGATTTTGCTCACTTTTTCCCATATACATATCAAGGATGTCACTTATTGTGACATTGATAAAGTTAGCATTTATTTCTCCTGCTGTGGCTTTCGCCAAAAACGTTTTTCCGCATCCTGGAGGTCCATAAAGCAATATGCCTCCTCCAACTTTCTTACCGAATTTTTTATAAATTTCTGGATTTTCAAGTGGCTTGATGATCTTTAAATTGATCTCTCTTTTTACATTATCTAAGCCTCCTACATCCTTGAAAGTAACATCGCTTTTTTCTATAAACCCAGCATCTTCCATCTCTAGTTCTTCAAATATATCGCCCATCTTTACCCGCAACGCATCATCTAGTTCTTTGTCGGAAAAGCCTGGTGTCATTGCTAAAATCTTGCTGTATTGTTCCTGTGCAGCTGCTATATTTCCGTCTTTGACAAGTGCTTTTGTGTAGAATAATCTTAATTTAAATGGAAGGCTAAAGTCATCTTGAATTTCTTCAACAATCATGATGACTGCGCTGTATTTTTCTTGCTTGTAAAAGGCTTCCGCCAAAAGCTCTTTTGCAGCGAGATTCGACTTATCCATTTTCAGGATTTCTTGAGATTCATTGATCACCTCATCGATGAAATGCTCCGCCAATAATTTTTGTGTCAGTAGTAATCTCAAGGCAATATTATTCGGTGTGAAACTGAGTGCCTCTTTCAGTTGCTTTATTTCTTGACTATATTCCATTCTCACTAGTTTGACGTAAAATTAAAACTAAAAACCTGAGTTCTTTCTATCCTGTGAACATTTTAATTAAATTTGAATCTTTCTACTTTGTAACGAACATCTTTGATATGAAAGCGCCTTTCATTTGTTTTTGCTTAATTCTTTCTTCTATTTTTTGCTTTGGGCAAACCCAAAACAATAAGATTCCTCCTGAAAGAAACGCTGAAATTTACAAGATAATTGATCATGTCAGTGCTGAAAATATTGAAAAAGATATTAAAAAACTCGTCTCGTTCGGAACGCGACATACACTGTCCGACACGCTTTCGCAAACACGTGGAATCGGTGCGGCTAGACGTTGGATTTTTGATGAATTTAAGTCGATTTCATCGGATTGTGGCTCATGTCTTGAAGTGAAATATCACAGTGGAATTGTTGAAGAGGGTGAATCGCGACGAATTCCTGAACGTACGAAAATAGTTAATGTTCTCGCTATTAAGCGTGGCACGATGTATCCTAATCGCTACATCATTATGAGCGGCGATATTGATAGTCGGGTAAGTGATCCGTTGAATGCGACAAGTGAAAATCCTGGTGCGAATGACAATGCGAGTGGGATGGCTGGTGTCATCGAAGCGGCGCGTGTTTTGTCCCAATATGATTTCCCTACAAGTATCATTTTCGTGGGTTTATCCGGTGAGGAACAAGGTCTTTTCGGAGGTAAGTTTTTGGCTGAGACCGCCAAAAAGGAAAACTGGGATATTGTTGCTATTTTGAATAACGATATGATAGGAAATATTCACGGGATTGATGGTGTTATTGACAACACTTCTTTTCGTGTTTTCTCGGAAGCGATGTCTCCTAAACCGACTGAACAAGAGTTGATTTGGAATCGATTTTATGGTGGAGAAGTGGATGGTCCTAGTCGTCAGATTGCTAGATACGTGCATGATATGACGGAGAATTATATGACGAATTTGAATGCGGTGATGATTTATAGATTGGATCGATTCGGCAGAGGAGGGCATCATCGGCCGTTTAATGATGCGGGATTTCCTGGTGTTCGTATCATGGAAACGCATGAGAATTATAATCGGCAACATCAGGATATTCGAACGGAAGATGGTATTGAATACGGCGATGTGATTGAAGGTGTAAACTTTGAATATGCGGCTAAATTAACGGCGGTCAATGCGATTTGCTTAGCGTCTTTGGCTTGGGCGCCGCCTGCTCCTGAGGAGGTGATGATTGGTGGTGCCGTGAAACCTTCGACTCGATTGAAATGGAAAATGAGCGAAAATTCGGACGTTGTGGGTTACAAGATTTATTGGCGTGATACGACGAGTCCTACGTGGGATAATTTCCGATACGTGGGGAAAACAGATGATTATACATTGGAAAATATAGTTATCGATAATTACTTGTTTGGAGTAGCATCGGTAAATGCGAATGGTGATGAAAGCCCTATTGTTTACCCCAAAACACTTATCCCTAGAGGTTTAAGAAAGTAACATGGCGAGTAAAAAACAGGTTGTTTCACTTGATGGCAAGAAGCTTACGCTTTCTAATTTGGATAAAATTCTATACCCTGAAGCTATGATCGCTAAAGCTGAATTGATCCAATATTATTTGACCATTTCTCCTTTTTTGCTCGATTTCGCTAAGGATCGTCCCATTACCATGATTCGTTATCCGGACGGTATTTCCAAAGAAAAATTTTACACGAAAAATCTTCCTGATTTTGCCCCCGACTTTATTAAATCTAAGGTCTATTCCGATGATGAAATAGCTTATCCACTTTTGGATTCCAAGTCTGCGTTGGTATGGATGGCGAACCTTGCAAGCCTTGAGCTACACGCAGATAATATCCGCTTTAAAAGTAAAGATGTTCTTCTTGATCACATCATTTTGGACCTCGATCCACCCGAAACTTTCACCTATGAAAACTTGAAAGTATTGAGCTTGGAAATCATGGAGTATTTGGTGACTTTGGGCATGAGCCCAAAAATAAAAACGAGCGGTAGCAAAGGCGTACATATCTATGTTG
>CAZMKA010000106.1:11008-12418 GCA_964566605.1 uncultured Saprospiraceae bacterium
ACCCTATTCCGATGCCTTTTTTGGTAAGCTACAGAAACTTGCTGAGAATATAGTTGAACGGTTTCCGAAACAATCTACGCTTCAATTTCGAAAGAACAAACGTGGAGGAAAAGTCTTTATTGACATACTGCGAAATCGTTTCATTCAGACATGCGTTTTACCGTTTTCTACACGCGCTATCGCTGGAGCACCTGTATCATTACCATTGCATTTGGAGGATTTTAAAGCGACCACTTCTAGCCGTGAATTTACCATAAAAACAGCTGCTGCCTATATCCTAGAAAAAGGGAATCCATGGAAAGATTTTGAAAAAGATGCATGCAGTTTTTTTGGGTCGGGGCCCAAAATTAAAAAGCATATTGCCTTGCCTGATTTGGGTGCAGAATGGTTCAATATACCTTCGTTTAAGCATCAATTAGCGAGTGAAATCAAGGTGTTAAATAGGAATAGCGATAAAGAAGTTTATGAAAATAAATGGGATGGAATTCGGGTATATATCTATGTGAATGGATCAAAAGTCAAGATTTTATCGAGAAATAACAGAGACATCACAACGCAATTTAAAGATGTTGCCAAAGTCTTCGAAGGGAAGTCAAAGGAACAATATGTTTTCGATGCTGAGATCGTTTCCACTGATAAAAAAGGAAGACCCATCTTCGCCCAAGTAGTAAGTAGATTGCACCAAAAACAATCTTCCAAACCCAAGTTTCCAGCTGCCGCTTATGTCTTTGACACCATTGTTTCCAAAGGGAAAATATGTGTTTCATTAGCATGGGAAAAGCGAAGAGCCTTACTGGAAGAGGCGAAATTCGAATTTCCTAAAATGTTATTAAGTGAAATTTATACAGACGGAAAATTGCTCTTGCAAGCGGTCACGAATATGGGAATGGAAGGGATAATGATCAAAGATAAAGATGCAGCTTATCATCTAGGAGATCGCACGAATGCATGGAGAAAATTGAAAATTCGACATGAAGTTGAATGTTTAATTGTGGGATATACAGCGGGAAGTGGAGATCGTTCCCCATACTTTGGTTCCTTGCATGTGGGCGAAGAGAAAGACGGTGAATTTATATATAGAGGCAAGGTGGGAACTGGATGGACACACGATGAATTAGCCAGTTTATTTAAAGAGATTAATTTATTGGAAACAACAGAGATATTGCCATTCAAAAACATCAAAGACATTGCAGAATCGACATGGATTGCTGAGCCTTATAAAAAATGCAAAATCAAATACGCTTCCTTGACTTCCTCGAAAACATTTCGAGAACCTGTATTCATTTGTTTAGTAAATGAATAACCTTATTGAAGTAAAATATATATTTGTCACATGATTTTCAGGTTCTTATTTTATATACTTTTCATTTCAGTGTGCGCATCATGTGTGGCAACGAAAGCCTATGAAGA
>CAZMKA010000107.1:0-12409 GCA_964566605.1 uncultured Saprospiraceae bacterium
CAATTAAAAAAAAATTGGATTGTTAGTAATATATAATTAGGTACATTTTAATGTACCGTCAAATTCTTTTTTTTGTCGACTTTTAAACTTAAATCGACGACAAACCTAGTAATTTATCTTTGGAAAACATAGGAAGTATTTATTTATTAACAATGTATCGATAAGATTTTCACTGAATTTAATCAATGGAATTACCTCATTATTTTTTGATAATATTTTTATTGATTCTTTTTTTGTGCTATATGCAGTATTGCTTTCGCTTTTCAATAAAATCACATCGTCAATATAGTTAATATCTAAATTTTTATGGTTCAATAATTTAGACCTAACTTCGTTTAGTTCCTCGTTCGTAAATGCTTGGTTTTTAACGCGAACCTTGAAAAGCTTTCTATTCAAGATTCCATTACTCAAAATGTTAAGAAGCTGATTTTCGTTCCCCAAAAAGTTTTTTAATGAAAAATAAATATCTTGCTCATCAAGTTGCGCAAATCTGCGAATAAACTCACTTCTTTCATTTTTTATCATTTCCATAGTGAAATCTCTTTCCAAAAAATATAGAAGTCTTTTCGATACTTTTTGCTTCACATCTTCATTATCACTTAACACCTCTTTTCTTAGAACTCTTATCCATTTTATCAACATGCTTTCTGCCGAAACTGATGTTTTGTGCAGATAAACTTGCCAATACATTATTCTTCGAGCCATTAAAAATTTTTCAATACTATGAACACCTTTTTCTTCTACCACTAATTCATTATCCTTTACATGAAGCATCTTAATGATACGCTTATATCCTATTTTTCCCTCTACAACTCCAGTAAAAAAACTATCCCTTGATAAATAATCCAATCTGTCCATATCTAGCTGACTGCTTACTAGCTGGTGCAGAAATAGCTTAGAATACCTGTTTTCAAATATTTCAATTGCTAATCGAACAGGTTTGCCATACTCCTTTTCTAGCTCCTTCATGAATTGAACAGATATGAATTCATGTGAAATATTGATTAATTCATATTCTAGTGCATGTGAAAATGGACCATGACCTATATCATGTAATAATATACTTATACATGTTGCAATAGCTTCTTCTTCTGTAATCGCAATCCCTTTATCACGTAATATATCTATTGCCTCTGTCATCAAGTGCAAAGCTCCCAGTGTATGATGAAACCTTGAATGTACGGCTCCAGGATATACAAGATGTGATAACCCCATTTGGGATATCCTTCTTAACCTTTGGATGTACGGATGTTCTATGATATCATAAATAATATCATAGGGGAATTTGATAAACCCATATATAGGGTCATTGATTAGCTTCCTTTTATTCATTAACCACAAAGGTACGAATCCTTTGTATAGTTAATATTAAGTTTTCTTTTTTTTGGGCTTAAGCCCAAAATATTAAAATGAAAATTGCACCACTTTTAAAATATCTTTTTCTTATACCCTCCTTTGAATACTAGTTCTATTATCTTGGTCGTTCTTTCGTTGAATCAATAAAAAACAAGTTGTATGAGTGATGTAAAAATTCTGTGGGCAGATGATGAAATAGATTTACTAAAACCACATTTGCTTTTTCTTAAAAGTAAAGGTTATGATGTAATCACAGTGACTAACGGAAATGATGCCATTGAAGAAATTGAACTCGCAGATCATATTGATGTAGTCTTTCTTGATGAATCTATGCCTGGTCTCACTGGTCTTGAAACACTTTCGAGGATTAAAGAGAAAAATCCCAACATTCCTATTGTAATGATAACTAAGAATGAAGCAGAAGACATCATGGAAGAGGCAATCGGCTCTCAAATAGATGATTACTTAATTAAACCTGTAAACCCAAACCAGATACTTCTTACACTCAAAAAAATCATTGACAACAAACGTCTTGTCCATGAAAAAACAACTTCTGATTATCAAGTAGAATTTCGAAAGATTATCATGGAAATAAATGCTGTAAGTACTAAAGAGGAATGGGCTTCTATCTACAAGAAAATTATTAATTGGGAGTTAAAGCTCGATGATAGCAATGTGGATCAAATGGGTGAAATTCTCAACATGCAAAAAACAGAAGCTAATGCAGCATTTTCCAAATTCATTGATAGAAATTATGAATCTTGGTTACGAAATCCTGAGAATGCTCCTATTATGTCTCACAACTTATTGAGAACTAAAGTTTTTCCGGACCTTGATGAAACGCCGACTATTGTTTTTCTGCTTGATAACCTTAGATATGATCAATGGCTAATTCTACAACCTATTATAAATGAACGTTTCCGAATTGTAGAAGAAGATTACTTTTATAGTATTTTACCTACATCTACACAATATAGCAGAAACGCAATCTTTGCAGGGATGATGCCAGGCGATATTGCTAAACACTATCCTGATTGGTGGCTAAATGATAATGATGAAGGTGGAAAGAATATGAAAGAAGCAGAATTGCTTGGAGCACAATTGAAAAGAATTGTGCGTAGGGAAGTAAAATATGATTATTCCAAAATCACTAGAGTTGCTCAAGCCAAAGTCTTAAATGACAACATTCTAAATTATCTTAATAATGACTTGACTGTAATTGTTTATAATTTTATAGATATGCTTTCACATGCAAGAACGGAAATGGAAGTGCTTAAAGAACTAGCAGGAGATGAAAAAGCTTACAGATCATTAACTCGATCTTGGTTTTTAAACTCACCTTTATGGCAAGCATTTCAGAAATTGTCAGAAAAGAAAGTTAGAGTTGTTGTTACGACTGACCATGGAACAATAAGAGTGAAAACACCAAGTAAAGTAATTGCAGATAGAAATACAACGACGAACCTGAGGTATAAAGTAGGTAAGAATTTACAGTATGATAAAAAAGAGGTTCTAGAAATTCACGAACCTTCTGCTGCAGGTCTTCCTCGACCGAATATGAGTTCTAAGTTTATTTTTGCAAAAAATGATACATTCTTTTTATACCCTAATAACTATAATTATTATCAAAAATACTTTAACGACACTTTTCAGCATGGAGGTATTTCACTAGAAGAAATAATATGTCCAGTTATAACACTTGCTCCTCGTTAGATTGGAAGTGCATAAAAAGATTTGGATGGTCAGAGAAGAAAGATTTTACTAAAGACCTTGAAGCAAGGAAATATACTTTTTTCCCAAATCGAGATTTATCTTTAAACTTAATATAGATAATATCGAATAGCAATAAATTTATAGTAGATAATTTATCGATAGAATCCCATGTATACCTGTAAGTTTTTATATAGTTGCTGATTGTGATGAAATCTTCTTCTGCATCCACTCTTTTTAATGGCATTACCGTAAATCTCATAATTAAAATAAATATAATGTATGTTATTAACATTCCATATTTAACTATGGGGCTTGCAAGTAATGGAGAATCATTTACAGTTATAATAAATGAACCTATAATAATACAGCCGAAAAATACAATGTAAATCAAAGGCAAAAACAAACGTAAGATAATTGTTAAATTACTTGAAAGTCTTCTCATGCTAATTCTTCTAAGGATTTTTTGTACACTCGTTTTGAAATCAAAATACTAATTTCATATAGTATATATAATGGTATGCAGATTAAAATTTGACTTACTACATCAGGTGGTGTAATAACCGCTGATAAAACTAGTAAAACTACATAAGCATGTCGTCTGTATGTTTTTAAAAACTTTGGGGTTATAACCCCTATTTTAGTAAGAAAATAAACTAAAATTGGTAGTTGAAATAAAATTCCTGAAGGAAAAGTAAACATAGTTAAATAGGAAACATAAGAACTTAAAGATGTTGTTTCAGTCACAGCTCCTTCAACAAGAGTATAGTTCGATAGAAAAGATACTGCAAAAGGAGTAACAATATAATAACCAAACGAAATACCTAAAATAAATAAAAAGCTACTTACTCCTACAAATCCTCTAGCATGTTTTCTTTCATTATCATATAGCCCTGGCTTGATGAACTTCCAAACCTCCCATATTATATAAGGCATTGAAATGGCAATTCCTAAGAAAACACTTACTTTGATGTGTGTAAAGAACACTTCACCAAGTACAATTTTATTCAGTACTAATTTAGGCGCACTTAAACAAGTTGCATCGGAAATTCCACAAAAAAATTTATAGCTTATGAAATTTGGATCTTTGGGCGCAAAGATGATTTTTTCAAATACAGTTTTACCAAGTGAGAAAACAACGATTGCAATACTAATCACTGCAATTACAGAACGAATGATGTGCCATCGAAGCACTTCGAGATGGTCTAGAAAACTCATCTCCTCAGTCTTTGTCGTCTCACCCTTTAATTTCTTATTCATAATTACAGCAAATGTACTACAAGTCATGGAATTTTCTATTTGTCAATAATTTTTATTCTCATTAATCTATATTTGTTCCTTAAACCTAATTGAATGGAGGAGCTTATTTGGTATTTTGGGATGTTTGTTGTGGCGTTAGTTGTTCTTTTGAAAAGTAGCGACTTCTTTGTTGATGCAGCTGAAAGAATAGGACTGTCTTTTGGCATTTCTCCTTTTATTATTGGTGTGACGATTGTAGCTTTTGGAACTTCTCTTCCTGAACTAGCTACTGGTATCGTCTCAACGCTCTCGGGAAATTCAGAAATAGTAGGAGGAACAGTAATTGGTAGTAATATTACTAATATTTTACTTGTTTTAGGTGTTACAGTATTCTATGCTGGTAGAATTGAGATTTCTCGAAATTTGATGAACCTCGACATGCCTATTCTACTTATATCCGCAGTATTTCTTTATCTGACTCTGAAGGATGGCGAGTTTTCTATGTTTGAAGGGATTTTATTCTGTATAGCTTTGGTTGTTTTTATTTTAAGCTCGCTTAACAAAGAGGATGAAGATGACGTGGCTGATCGCCCAAAATTTGTTTGGAAAGATTTGTTCATTGTCATTATTGCAGGTGCCGGAGTTTCGCTTGGTGCAACGTTTGTTGTAAAAGCAATTGAAAATATTAGTACAATAGGGGGTGTCCCCAAAGAAATTATTTCATTGACTGTTGTTGCATTAGGGACATCATTGCCGGAAGTAGTTGTAAGTGTTGCTGCTGCTAGAAAAGGAAAACAAGCTATTGCAGTAGGAAATGTATTGGGTTCCAATATATTTAATACTTATGCAGTAATTGGTATATCGAGACTTTTTGGAGAATTAAAGTTTTCACAAGATATTATTAGCAATAGCATACCATTTATGGTTGTGGTAACATTCATCTTTGCACTAGTTTCATATTCAAAAAAAATATCAAGAGCAGAAGGTGCTATGTTGTTAATCTTGTATGGATTTTATATGTATTTGGTAACAAAATAAATAATAATGTTTGGAGATTTAATGGGTAATATGCAGCAAAAGCAAGAAGAGCTGCAAAATAAGTTAAGAGATACAATAATTAATTATGCCGAAGACGGTTATAATATTCAGTTAAATGCTTTAAAGGAAATTAAAAACATTGATTTTCCTTCAGAACTACTAACTGATGAAAGAAAAGAAGAATTGACTGATTTGCTAATTATTCACTTAAATAGAGCTTTTGTAAAAGCTGATGAAAAAGCAAATTCTGAAAGTTCTTCATTAATAAATGACATTTTGCCTGGGGGTATGGGCAATCTTTTTACGTCTTAATAGTATATATGAAAAATTTGATTTGTTTTTTGAGCTTTATTGCTTCAAGTTTCATATTAAATGGGCAAACGCCTATAGCTGAATTTGATCTTGATTGTAACCTAGCAGAGAACAATAATATTTTTGAAAATATTGATACTCCTTTTTTTCCAGGATGTGATTGTGGAATCGAAGGTCAAAGTATTATTTTAAGTGAAGATACAGATCTTACACTTGACACTTTAATAAGTGATATTTTCTTTGATGATTTTGCTATTAGTTTTTATTTCAAGACTTCGTCTGGAATAAATGTGCAAGAATTATTTTCAGTTGGAGATAATTGTTCTGGTGATAGTACTCTTAGAATTTATTACTTGGAAAATAGTGGAGAGTTAATAGTTGACATGAGTCAAACTGTTCAAAGATCAATCTCCTTGCGTGCAAAAGTGCAGCAAGATAAATGCTGGCAACACATTGTTATTTCTAGAAATCAAAACGATTTTTTTATTTATGTAAATGGTGACTTGAAAACTGATGTTACATCACCAAATGATATTCAAATAGGAAATGAATCACCTATAAATATTGGATTTGGACCTTGTGTAAATGTAGTTTCTAATGAATTCGAAGGGCATATTGATCAATTGAAAATATTCGATGAACATGTTCAAGAATTTAGAGTAAGAGAGCTTTATATTGAAAATAATGAAATTGTAAGTTCAGACACTACTATTTTTATTGATGATGTAATTACTGTTAGTAGTATTGGGATATGCGGTAGTGAAGTTAGTTGGAGTCCTTCTACAGGGATAGATGATGTCAATGCATCGTCTATTAATTTGACAGGTGTAGAAACAACAACCTATATTGCTGTTTTTTCTGATCCTACTGATCCACAATGTTTTTCAGTTGACACCTTTAATTTGATAGTGATAGACCCTGAGGATGTAATGTGTGAAGATTTGATTTTACCAAATGTTTTTACGCCGAATGGCGATGGATTAAATGAAACATTTCATATTTTAAATGGATTTATCGTAGAAGACTTAATTTCTTTTCAAGTATTTAATAGATGGGGAGAAGTTGTGTTTGAAACAAGTAGCATTTCTGATGAATGGGATGGGAATTTTAAAGGGCAAAGAATACAATCTTCAATGCTTTTGTATAAAATTGTATATATATGCGATGGAAATGAATTAGTTAAAACTGGAAACATTTCTATTTTAAGATAAGCATATGATATTGAAAGCACATAGAATTTTAACAATAGGATGTATATTCATTTCATTTTGTATTTGTTTTTCTTGTAAACAAGTAGTAAAAAATGATAATGATACAATACAGCAATTGACAAATGAAGTGGTCGATGTTGAAATTGAAACAAAAGTTGAAGAAAACGAATTGAGTGCTGATAATGGAAAAGTTGTAGAAAAGGATTTTTTTGAAAATGATCTTCCTAAAAAAGAAAAAGTCATTCAAAAAGAGTCGAAACCTGTTTTGAATAATTCTGATGACCAAAAGGTTAAAAGAGCTAAAAACAAGAAAAAGCGTGAGCCGACAAATATTCCTGTAGTAAAGGAAAAACCAAAAGTTCTAAAAAAAGGAATTTTAAATTTTTATGAAGAAGAATATGATTTTGGTTTTATTGAGGTAGGAGAAGTTGTTGATTATAGTTTCGAATTTGTTAATACTGGGACTGCAGATATTAATATTTCGAATGTTATTGCATCTTGTGGATGTACAACACCTGTTTTTCCTTTTCTACCTATAGAACCGGGAAAAAAAGGTAAGATTTCTGTTAGGTTTAATAGTAAAGATAGGCTTGGTGGTCAATTAGCTACTGTAACAGTATATTCGGATGCTAAGAATAATGAACTTGAGTTAAAATTGAAGGGAATTATAAGGTCTGAAATTGTAAGTCCATCGGAATTTGTAGATACTACTAAGAATTAATTTTTTGAGTGGTATAGTTAAAAGTTGTTAGAAATAAATTATTTAATTTTTGCTTTATAGATTTTAAAAACGGTTAATATATTATTTATATAATATATAATTAACGGAATATAATATTTAATTGAGTCCAATATTCACTATTTATAGTGAATTTGAAGATAGATATTAAAAAAAATAATATGATTACATATTTAATCTTTTAATATATATGAAAATCTTTTATATATTTGTTTCCAAGAATAGGTCAATTAATTTTAATGAGTAAATTACGGTTACTTCTAGTAATGGTATATAGCTCTTTGCTGTTAGCTTTCACACCCTATACAGGCAACAGCAAAGATTTAGTTATTGGTGAATCTTCTAGCGAAGATTTATCCCTAGAAGCTGATTGCTCTGCTTTTAACACTCCTGTTGCCATCACAATGGTTTGCCCTATAACCATTCCTTCTTTATGTGATGAATCGCTCTTTCCTCCATTCAGTTCTTACATTGAATTTCAAAGCTTAGGAGGACTAGCTATATCTGACGATCCCCTTTGTCCTATTGATCCTACTTCTTTTACATTTGTTTCTCAAGTTGAAGAAACTACCACTATTTGTCAACGAATTATAAGGACCTATTTAATCGAAGACTTTTGTGGTAACTCTGCTACTTGTGAACATTATCTTGAGTTAGATGATACTACACCTCCCGTAATTAGTAGTCCTCCGACTTCTATTATAGAGGAATGTACATCGACTTCAACTCCTTTTGCTTCATTTGCAGATTTTGTTCTTGCTGGCGGCGTAGCTGTAGATATGTGTTTAGATGTCAATAATTTCCAGTTTTTAGGTGAAACCGAAACTGGTGGTTGTAATAATACTATCACAAGAACCTATGCTGTTTTTGACATTTGTGGAAATTCATCAACTGTTGATCATATTATTAATGTATCTGATGCATTGCTACCTATAATTTCAATTCCGGACTTTAATGATCAATGTGGAACAGATCCATTTATTTCAACGCCCCCTTCTACAATAGCAGACTTTTTAACTGCTGGTGGAACAATTGATGATAATTGTGGTATTGACAATACATCTTTTGCAGTTATTGGAGAAGTATCCAACACATCGGGCTGTGTAACTACTATTGAAAGAACTTATTTTATTAGTGATTTATGTGGTAATACGAATACATATACACAAACAATTACCGTAGAGGATACTATGGTGCCAATGATTACTTGTCCACCAGCTGTTGCATCGGAATGTGATATTTCAGATGTGCCAGCTTATAGTTCTCTTGCGGAATTTGAAGCTGCAGGTGGGACGGTTAGTGATAATTGTGGTATTTCTGGTTTCACTTTTATTGCACAAATATCAAACGGTTCTTCATGTTCTACGCTTTATACACGTATTTATCAGGTTGAAGATGATTGTGGTAATACTGCTAGTTGTGAACATGTTGTTGAAATTGATGACATTACACCACCTGTAATGAATTGCCCACCACCTGAAACTGCTGTATGTGATGCTTCAGAAATTCCTATTATTGCTAATTGGGGGCTATTTATTTCAGCAGGAGGAACTGCAAGTGATAATTGTAATTTAATAAATAATTCATTGACCCTTGTTAGCCAAACATCAACTGGTACATGTCCTGAAATAGTTTCAAGAGTTTATTCTATTTCTGACGAATGTGGAAATACAGGTACTTGTGAACAAATCATTACAATTGATGATACTGTTGATCCAGTTTTATCTGGAATCGATGATTTTGATGGAAATTGTACAATTGCTGATTATCCTCCTTTAGCTAATTATGCTGAACTATTAGCAAGCGGTGGTTCTGCCTCTGACAATTGCCAAGTAAACGAATCAAGTTTTGGTTTAATTGGAGAAGTTTCTTCTGGCACTTGTCCTACTTTAGTTGTTAGAACATACGCTATAATGGACATTTGTGGAAATTCTACTACAGCTGTTCAGAATATTTCTATCGATGATACAGAAGATCCTAATTTGGTTTGCCCACCAAATATTATTACTGCTTGTGATATAAGTGATGTTCCTATTTATGCAAATTTTAATGCTTTTGAATCTGCAGGAGGCTCAGCAACTGATAATTGTGGAATTGTTGAATCTACTTTTTCTATTTTGTCGGAAGTGTCAACAAATTCAGGATGTCCAGAAATTTTTGAAAGAACATATGTAATACAAGATGAATGTGGAAATAGCTCAACTTGTATCCAAATTGTAACCGTTCAAGATGATGTTGATCCAGTTATGGATTCTCCGCCAACAGAAATGCAACAATGTGATTTAATAACTTCACCGCCTTTTAACACAGTCGGTGACTTTGAGTTTGCAGGAGGTTCTATAACTGATAATTGCGAAATAAACTTTAACTCTTTCGCAATGATTTCCCAAGTGACAAATGGAGCATCTTGTCCTGAAACGATTATACGAACTTATTATGTTGAAGATTTTTGTGGTAATAGCTCAACTGTCGAACATACATTAATTATTGACGATACAGAAGCTCCTGGGATTATTTGTCCTTCCAATTTAACTGGAATTTGTGATATATCTGAACAACCAGCATATACGAGTTATTCTGAATTTATTTCTTCTGGAGGCGGAACTAGTGATAATTGTCAAATAGATGAAAGTTCATTCACTTTGGTAAATGAAACATCAACGGGTTCTTGTCCAGAAATTTTTACTAGAATTTATAGAATTTCTGATTTTTGTGGTAATTCAACAACCTGTGAACAAACAATAACAATAAATGATTTTGTAAACCCTGTACTTAGTTGCCCTCCGAATCAAACAGCACAATGTGATGCTTCTGAAGTTCCTATCTATACTTCATTTGCCGATTTTCAATCAGCTGGTGGAAGTGCTTCTGACAATTGTGGAATAGATAATTCTTCATTTAGTTTAATTTCTGAAGCTAATAATGGTACTGGATGTGGAGCTGAAATTATAAGAACTTATGCAATTCAAGATGCTTGTGGAAATATAGGAACATGCACACAATCAATTATTGTTGATGATACAATTGATCCTACTATTTCTTGTCCAGCAAGTGTAGATATCTCTTGTGATTTAGCGACTTATCCTTCATTTAATAATCTGACTGACTTTTTATCTGCAGGAGGAACTGCTGATGATAATTGCTCAATTGATGCTGGGTCTTTTACAATGTTATCACAAACTTCTGATGGAAATTCTTGCCCTGAACAAATTACAAGGGTTTATCTTATCGAAGATGATTGTGGAAATTCTACAACTTGCTCACAAGTTATAAATGTCATTGATGATATCGATCCAGTAATGACTTGTCCAACTGATTTAACAGCAGTTTGTGATATAAGCGAAATAGCAATTTATAATTTTAGTACCTTCCAAAGTGCAGGTGGATCAGTATCTGATAATTGTCAACTTAATGAATCTTCATTTTCTCTATTGTCTGAAGCTTCCAATGGGAATACTTGTCCTGAAACAGTTATAAGAACTTATATTATCTCAGACCTTTGTGGAAATACAACTACCTGCTCACAAAGTATTACAATAAATGACAATGTTGAGCCAGAATTGATCTGTCCTCCAAATTTAAATACCGAATGTAATATTTCTGAAATACCTCCTTATACTTCTGTTGCAGAATTGGAATCAGCAGGAGGATCAGTTTCAGATAATTGTGGAGTAGATTTGTCTTATTTTGTTTTAGTAAGCGAAAATTCTGATAAAGCAACTTGTCCAGAAACTATTGAAAGAGTATATGAAATAAGAGATTTATGTGGGAATACAGCAACATGTACACAATCAATAATTGTCGATGATGTTACTGATCCTACAATAAATAATTTACCTAGTGTAGATGTAAATTGTGAAATTGGAAATCTAATTCCTTTAGCATATTATTCTGAATTTATTTCAGCTGGTGGAAATGCAAGTGATAACTGCGCAATTGATACTTCAACAATAGTTTTTTTATCAGAAGTAGCAAATGGAACAACTTGCCCTATTGAATATGTAAGAACTTATCAGTTATCTGATCTTTGTGGAAATGCATCAACATTTACGCATACAATTACTGTTGTAGATGATACTTCACCAACATTAATTGGAATCCCTGATAATTTAAATTTAATCTGTCAAAATGTTCCTGAACCACCAATTATATCAAGTGGTCCCATGGATAATACAAATTTAGCTTTGAATGCAACTGCTACACAAAGTAGTACACATAATGGGGGAGTTGCAAGTAGAGTTATCGATGGTAATACAAGTGGAGTTTTTAATGGAGGTTCAGTAAATCTAACTGATCGTGAAGATCATCCTTATGTAGATATAGATCTTGGTAATATAGAAAGTATTGGTGATATTGTGGTATGGAATCGAACTGATTGTTGCCTCAATCGAACACGACGAGTTTATGTTTTTGCGTCTAACACTCCGTTTACTTCTACAGATCCAGATGTTACTAAAAATCAAGCTGGAGTGACTTGGGATTATTTAAATCCAGCAATCAATGGTTCGCATACTTTTGAAATCAATGCTGACGCTCAGTATGTTAGAGTTCAACTAGACCGAGATAATCAACGACTTAGTATTGCTGAAGTGCAAATTTTTAGCCCTGATGTAGTTTACGCTACAGATAATTGTCCAGGTGAAACAACTGTTACAATGACAGAAACGTCAACACAAACATTTGACCTAACTTGTAATTCTGTAATATATACTGTAACAAGAACGTGGACAGCTACTGATAATTGTGGTAATACAACCACTGAACAGCAAGTGATTGATGTTGTTTGTGAATGTTGTAATGATGG